>CAZJXE010000030.1:0-9978 GCA_964549835.1 uncultured Weeksellaceae bacterium | reverse complement strand
AATCTGGTGAATTACAATTAGAAAAAGAATTTTTTCACAATGGTTCAGCTGCTGCTACCTATATTTTTTATAAGAATGGTAATTTAAAAGCTTCAGGTTTATACGTAAATGAAATAAAGGATAGTACTTGGAACTACTATAACAGAGATAGTGTATTAATACTTCAAGAGGTTTATTCAAAGGGTTCATTAAATGGACTAGTAAAAACTTTTTATGATGAGGGTTCGATTTATGAAGAAAAGAATTATGAAAATAACGTTTTAAATGGTATTTGGAAGCAATATTTTTTAAATGGTCAGCTTAAATTACAAGGCAAATATTTAAATGGAAAGCGAGAAGGAAATCAAATGTATTACTTTCCTAATGGTAATGTATATTCATCGGGACTTTATAAAAATGATGTTAAAATTGGAGAATGGCAATACAATAACGAAGAAGGTGTTAAAGACACTACAATAATTTACAATGAGTAAAGGAAAAGTTTTAATGGCAATGAGTGGTGGTATTGATAGTACCATGGCATCTTTATTGCTGCACGAGCAAGGATATGAAGTTATTGGTATTACTATGAAAACCTGGGATTATGCTAGCTCGGGTGGTTCTAAAAAAGAAACGGGTTGTTGTAGTTTAGATTCTATAAACGATGCAAGACAATTGGCTGTTGATTGTGGGTTTCCTCATACTATTATTGATATTAGAGACGAATTTGGAGATTATATTATTGACAATTTTGTTAATGAATACATTGCAGGAAGAACACCAAATCCTTGTGTTTTATGTAATACACACATAAAATGGGAAGCATTATTAAAGCGAGCTGATATGCTTGGATGTGAATTTATTGCTACAGGACATTATGCAAAGGTTAGAAAATTAAATGGCAGGTATGTAGTCTCAAAAGGTCTAGATGAAAGTAAAGACCAATCATATGTTCTTTGGGGTGTTACTCAAGAATGTTTAAAGAGAACTATTTTTCCAATGGGAAAGTTTCATAAAAAGGATATTAAACAAATGGCTATTGATAGGGGATATGTTGAGTTGGCTAAAAAAAGTGAAAGCTATGAGATATGTTTTATACCCGATAATGATTACAGAGGGTTTTTAAAAAGAAGGGTAAAAGGATTAGAAGAAAAAGTTAAAGGTGGTGACTTTGTTTCAGTTTCAGGGGAAATTTTGGGTAAACACGATGGTTATCCATTTTATACTATTGGTCAAAGAAAATTAGGAGTGTCTCTTGGTAGTGACCCTACTTATGTTGTTGGAATAAAAGAAGAAGAAAACATTGTTGTAGTTGGAACTAAAGAAGATTTAAAAAAACAGGAAATGTATGTAAAGAATATTAACTATGTTAAATATTCTAAAATAGAAGATGGAAGTCAAATGCTTGTAAAAATTAGATATAAACACGCAGGAGAAATGGCAACAGTTTATAATGAAAATGATAATTTAAAAGTTATTTTTCATAATAAGGTTCAGGGAATAGCTCCCGGGCAGTCTGCTGCTTTTTATGAAGATAATGATTTAGTAGCTGGAGGTTTCATTATGAAAACATAATATTGAAAAAAAATAAAATATCATATCAAGAAACAAATAGATTTAATCAACTAGCTCTTGACTATTTAAATCAGAACGATAAACTATCAGATTTAATTTCAGACTTTCCAAATCTTAAAAACTTTAAAAATCAAATTGAGAGAAAAAGTAAAGATAGTATTGATAGAACTTTACTTTATGATGTTTTAAAATCTCAAAATAGTAATCTTATTTTATCTGAATTAAGTCTGTCTAATCTAGAAGATATAAGGGATAAAAAAACTTTTACAATTTCTACTGGACATCAATTATGTCTTTTTACAGGGCCATTATATTTTATTTATAAAATTGTAAGTGCGATAAATCTTGTTAAACAATTAAAAGCTAATTATGATAATTACAACTTTGTTCCAATTTTTTGGCTTGCAAGTGAAGACCATGACTTTAATGAAATAAATTCCATTAATCTTTTTAATAAAAAAATTACTTGGCAAAACAATCAAGATGGTCCAGTTGGCAGGATGAAATTAAAGGGTTTAGATGATGTTTTAAATCAATTAGAAGACTTAATATCTAAAGATGAAAAATCTATAGAACTATTGGGTTTTTTTAGAAAGTCATATTTAGAAAATAATAATTTAGCTGATGCAACCAGATACTTAGTTAATCATATTTTTGGTGAATATGGTATTTTAATTATTGATGGAGATGATAGTAGATTAAAAAATAAGTTTATTGATGTTATTGATGAGGATATAAATAAAAATAGTTTTTATAAAATAATAAACTCAACTAATAAAAAATTATCACAAGAGTATCATACTCAAGCTCATGTTCGCCCCATTAATTTTTTTAGATTATTAAATGACAAACGAGATAGGATAACAAATAATATTAGTAGAGATGAAATAATTAAATCACCTGAGAGTTTTAGTCCAAATGTTTTATTAAGACCCCTTTATCAGGAGATGATTTTACCTAATTTGGCATACATTGGAGGAGGTTCAGAAATTGCATACTGGCTACAGACTTATGATGTTTTTAAAACTCTTTCTACAAGTTTCCCAATTCTTTTAATGAGAAACTCTGTTTTAATTTTAAATTCAAAACAAAGTAGAAATATACAATCTCTCAATTTAACAGTAAATGATTTTTTCAATGATACTGATTCAATAAATAAAAAGTTCATAGAGAACGCAGATGATAATATTGATTTGTCAAATGATAAAATTAATTTCGATAAAATCTTTCAATCAATTGAAAACAAAATAAGCGATGAAAGTTTATTATCATCTTTAAAGGCATTAAATAAAAAAACTTCAAATTCTTTAAAAGAATATGAAAAGAGAGTTATTAGACACTTAAAATCAAAACGAGAAAATGAAATTTTAAAAATTAAAAAAATTAAAGATGTGTTATTTCCAAACAATCAATTGCAAGAAAGACATAATAACTTCATATCAATGTATTTAAATTATGGGGATAACTTTATAAAAAATTTAGTTTCTGCTTTAGATCCGCTAGACCCTAATTTTGTAATTTTAGAACTAGAAAGCTTGTAAAAATGCAAAATGAGAAAGTAATAATTTTAGATTTTGGCTCTCAATATACTCAATTGATTGCAAGAAGAGTAAGAGAGTTAAATATATACTCTGAAATATATCCCTACAATAAGGATATTGAAATTGATAGCAATGTTAAGGCAATAATACTTTCAGGTTCCCCATTTTCAGTAAGAGATGAAAATGCTCCAGCGCCTTTATTTGATTGTCTTTCATTAGATATTCCTGTTCTCGCAATTTGTTACGGGGCTCAATTTTTAGCTCATTCAAATAATGGAGTTGTTTCTCCTTCAAAAATAAGAGAGTATGGAAGAGCAAATCTTTCATCATTTAATAGTTCATCAGCTCTATTTAAAAAGGTTTCTTCAAATTCTCAGGTATGGATGTCTCATGGCGATACTATTACAAAATTACCAGATCAATTTGAACTATTAGCATCAACTAAGGAGGTTGAGATAGCAGCATTTAAGGTTAATAATAAAGATATTTATGGACTTCAGTTTCATCCTGAAGTTTATCATTCAAAAGACGGTCATACTTTAATTACAAATTTTTTAATTGATTTATGTAAATGTCGTCAAGATTGGACTCCTGATTCTTTTGTTGAAAGTACTATTTCTAATCTAAAACATAAAATAGGAAGTGATAAGGTAGTTCTTGGTTTATCTGGAGGTGTGGATTCATCCGTTGCCGCTGTTTTATTAAATAAAGCAATAGGAAATAATTTATATTGCATTTTTGTTGATAATGGTTTACTAAGAAAAAATGAATTTGACGCTGTTTTAGATCAGTATAAAGGAATGGGCTTGAATGTAAAGGGGGTAGATGCAAAAAATGAATTCTACTCTGTTTTAAAAGGTATTTCAGAACCTGAGAAAAAAAGAAAGGCTATAGGTGCTAAATTTATTGATGTATTTGATCATGAGGCAAGTTTAATTAAGGATGTCAAGTGGTTAGCTCAAGGAACAATATATCCTGATGTTATAGAGTCTGTTTCAGCAACAGGAGGCCCGTCAGCTACAATTAAGTCTCATCATAATGTAGGAGGACTTCCTGATCATATGAAATTAAAAATTGTTGAGCCTTTAAATTTACTTTTTAAAGATGAAGTTAGAAAAATTGGTAGGGCATTAAAAATAGATAATACTTTACTTTCAAGACACCCTTTTCCAGGTCCAGGGCTAGCTATTAGAATTCTGGGAGATATTACTGCAGAAAAAGTAAATATTTTGCAGGAAGTAGATCATATTTTTATTTCCTCACTAAAAAAAGAAAATCTTTATGATAGTGTTTGGCAAGCTGGAGCAATTTTTCTTCCTGTACAGTCTGTTGGTGTTATGGGTGATGAGAGAACCTATGAAAATGTTGTTGCCTTAAGAGCAGTGGAGTCAACAGATGGAATGACAGCAGACTGGGTACACTTACCTTATGATTTTCTTGCAAAAGTATCTAATGATATTATTAATAAAGTACACGGTGTCAATAGAGTTGTATATGATATTAGCTCTAAACCTCCTGCCACTATAGAATGGGAATAAAAAAATATATAATTTTTCTTCTTGTTTTTTGTATGAGTAAATCTTCTTATGCTCAAAAAAATAGTGATACTATTTATATCAATAATCAATTTTTTGTTAAACATATTGTTAAATACGGAGAATCAATAGATGATATCTCAAAATTGCATAATGTTTCTGTAAATAAAATTCTTCTAACCAATGAAACAAGTACTAAGCTATATAAAGATCAAACTCTTTTTATACCATTAGAAAAAAAATCGCCAAAAAATTTTGAGTTAAAGAGTAACAAAAAATATAAAATTGGTTTATTACTTCCCTTTTATAAAAATTTAAATGATACTCTAACTGCATCTTTTGAAGATAAAGAAGAAGCTTCTGGAATTATTTTAGGAAAATCTGTAATGGCACTTGAGTTTATGCAAGGCGTTGATTTAGCATTAGATTCAATTAAAAAATTGGGAATAGCAATTGATATGAATGTTATTGATACAAGAAATGATTCTGCTAAGGTTGTAGATATTATTAAATCTAAAGTTTTAGATACAATGGATTTAATTATTGGTCCTATATACTCACGTAATATGCAATTGGTCAGTAAAAAATATGGTAGTGATAGAGATAAGATTATAATTTCTCCACTATCAAAATCAAGTGATTTTTTGAAAAATCATGTAAGTACAGTACAGATTAACACTCCCTTTAAGCAACAAAGTAAAATCATCTCAGAATTTATTAAGCAAAAATATGATTCGCAAAATATAATTATTTGTTATGATGAACAAGAAAAGGGTTTAGCTCTATTTATGGAAAGGAAATTAGATAAAATGAAAAATAATATATCAACAATGAATATGATCTATACTCATATTGATAGTATTAGAAATCAATTTTTAGATACACAAATCGTAATTCTCCCTTCAAATAATAGAGCATTTGTATCAAGAATGTTAGGTACACTTGGAGGAATCGACTCTAGTTTTACTGTTTTTGGTCTTTCAAATCTTAAAAATTATGATCATTTAGATATCGAAAACATGATGCATCTTGATGTACATTTTCCTGATCCTTATTACTTTAATCAGCATACCAAAAGAGATAGTTTGTTCTTGTATAATTTTGAAGAAAAGTTTTTATCATCTCCATCTAGATTCTCTAAGATTGGCTATAATATTATGATAAATTTCTGCGTTAAGGAACTACTTTTTAATCTTGAAAAATATAGAATAAACGGTGGGCAAGTAAATATAAATGCTCCAATAGTAAGATATAATAATTATTTCCTAGAGAGGGCTACTTATTAATTTGGTTTAACAAAGACTTCTTGTGCATTTTTTGAAATAAGAATTCCTAACCCATTATCTATATTTGTATAAACGGGAACTACTTCACCACCATATATATCTACTTCTCCACTACTTCTTTGTTCATTAAGGGAGTTATAATATCTATATGAATCATCACTAAAAGTTGCAAATTCAAATTTAATTGTATCGCAATCATCATATTTAAATTCATCAGTAAAAATATCTACTGATATATTTTTTTGTTGACCATTAAATAAGGCATCATTAAATACTACTTTTTCTCCTGTGTATGTGTAACCTTCAAAAATATTATTTATTTCAAATGAAGGATCATTTGAGTTCATTTCAACAAAACCTCTATAAGTATATTCTTCATCATATCCATAATAATCATCATACCAAATTTTATTGCAACTTACATTAATTGATAGAGAATAAAAATTTTCTATACTTCCATCATCATCAAAGCTAAACTGAAAATTAATTCTTTCTCCATTGTCAGATGAATCAATTGAAACATTATATAATTGAATGTCATCAGGAATATAAGTGGTAGCTGAAATGGAATTATAGTTTGGATGTTGGGCCTCTATTAAATATGTTTTATTTTTTTTTGGGACATAATTAAATTTGTAATAGTTCATAGTTATTGAATCCCAAGTATCCCAATCCCCATCAAGAATAGTAGGTGTTATAGAATTATTTAAATCTATTTCAAGATTCCCTAAAGCTATTCCATCTTCATATAAAGTAAGATTTGCATCATTCACCATCGAAGGTTTATTAATTTCAAAAGCACCAACAGATTTTGATAATAAAACTTTAATCTCTTTGTCGGTATCCAGTCTTCCATTTAGAACAAGAACTGATTCATGTGGTGGGATTTCTAAATCTATTACCTGTTCCATGTTGTCACATGATAATGTTAATGCTATTAAAATTATTACTACTATGCTTTCTTTTTTCATTTTTAAAATTGTATTCTATAAGATATTGAGGGTATAATTGGAAATAATGATACTTGTTTAGCAACTCGATTTCCGCTTTCATATGTTAAGTAAGCAAAAAATGGATTTTTTCTGCTGTATGCATTATATGCTCCAAATGATAATATCTTGGTTAATCTTTTTTTCTTTTTAGTTCGGTTAAAACCAATGTCAAGGCGGTGATATGGGGCAAGTCTTGTTGAGTTTCTATCACCATAAGACTCAACGTAATCTACATATTGAGAATTACTGTAAGGAGTACCAAGATAAATTGCTTGAGGAAAAGTCATAGCATTTCCTGTTCCATAAACCCAAGTTAATCCAGCATCCCATGTCTCATTAAACTTATGCGAAAGAACTACAGAAAGATCATGCCTTCTGTCAAATTTGTATGGATACCACTCACCAAAATTTATGTTATCAAATTTTCTATTTGTCCAAGAGAGAGTATATCCTATCCAGCCTGTTGTTTTACCTTTTTTCTTTTGAATTAGTAATTCTGCTCCATAAGCTTCTCCTTTCCCACCTGTTTCTACAGAATTTTGCCAAGGCTCAGTACTTGAAAGATTTGAGTAGCCAGCTTTGTATGTAATTAGATTATCCATTGTTTTATAATATCCTTCTAAGCTTATTTCTATTTGACCATTTAAAACTTCAGTTGATACATTTCCTGCCCATTGTTTTGATGTTTGAGATGGAACACTATTAATAGCAGGAACCCATATGTCGCTAGGAAAACCTATAGAGGAGTTAGATAACAGATGAATATTTTGTGTCATTTCTGCATATGATCCTTTAACAGACCACCTATCACTAATTAAATATCTTGTAGAAATTCTAGGTTGAAATGACCAGTTGTTAGAATTGGCTAAATTATTTCCAACATCATAAGTATTATAAGTTCCTACATGTAAACCAATATTTGCTTTTAATCTTGGCGTTATATTTAAATTATCTTCAACATATAAAAATACTTCATTTGCTCTTACATTCTCCGAAAAATTTATAGTCGTGTCAAGTGAAAAATTATCACTTGGGTCAGGTTGAATTTCATTTATTGAAAGGCTAGTTTCACCTGGAAAGAAGAAATGGTTGGTGTAAGATAGCCCAAATTTAATTTCATGATTTGGGTTAGGAATGTAATCAAAATCTATTCTTGCTCCAAGATCTTCAATTCCAGAGATATACCCAAAATTAACATCCCATGTTTCAGTTTCATTATTTTCTGTATAATTAGAATTTACACCAAAATCAGTATTAAATGAATATCTGCTATATGAAAGAGTTGTGTTACTAAAAAGTTTGTCATTAAATAAATGATTCCATCTTAATGTTGAAGTAATATTTCCATATCCTAAACCAAAATTTAAATTTGTTTGATCAACTGAATATTGATCACCAATATCTTCAGAAAAATCTACTCCTAATTTATCCCTGCCAGTATATGCACTTAAAAAGACTCTATTTTTTTTAGAAATCTTATGATTTATTTTAGCATTAAGATCATAAAAGTAAAGTACGAGATCAGTTTCTGTTCCAACTTCATTATTAAAACCATTTATAAATGGAGCAGCAATCAAATCAATATAAGTTCTTCTTCCTGAAACTATAAATGAAGTTTTATCCTTAATTATAGGCCCCTCTATAGTAAACTTGGATGAAACAAGTCCTAATGTAAAATCTCCTTTTAATTCCTTGGAATTACCCTCTTTCATATCAATCTGAAGGACAGATGAAAGTCTCCCACCAAACCTTGCAGGAAATCCGCCTTTTGTTAAGCTAACAGATTTAATTGCATCGGCATTAAAAACAGAAAAAATACCACCTATATGTGATGCATTATATACAGGTACTCCATCTAATAGTATTAAGTTTTGATCAGGTCCACCTCCTCTCACATAAAATCCTGAAGTTCCTTCACTAGATTGAACACCAGGAAGTAGTTGAATGGCTTTTATTATATCTACTTCTCCAAGTAAAGCCGGTATTGTTTTAATTTGTTCAATAGGAATCTCAATCATAGAAGTTTGAGTATTATTTACAATGTTAGCTTTTCCTCTTACTTGAATTTCTCCTATAGTAAATGACTCTACATCAAAACTTATATTTTTACTTATGTTTCTATCAAGATTTAATTTATAATCTTGTGTTTTATAGCCAATGTAAGAAAACGAAATTTCATATTCTCCCTTTGGAAGTGTTAAACTGTAAAATCCATATGTATTTGATGTAACTCCTTTTTTTAAGTCTTTACAGTAAACATTAACACCAATAATACTCTCTCCGTTTCTTTGATCAGTGACATATCCACTTAAAGTAAACCTTTCTTGAGAAAAAATAGATGATATAGGTAAACATAAAATTATAAATATTAATAATTTATTTTTCACTTTTATCTTAAATCAATTATTTCTAAATCTGGATATTCTTCTATTTTAAATTTAAACAAATTTTCATCAAAAACAGTATTGGTTATGAACTTAGTTATTGAGTAGGTAAAGCTACCACCATTTTTATCAAATAATATTATTTTACTTATTTGAATTTTTTCTTTATTTATATGAAGTTGAATATTTTTAAATTCACTGCTCTCTAAAGGAAACAAATCAATTATATGATCATTATCTTTTAATTCAATATATTGACTCTTATAACCATTTTCATAAATCGTAAATAATTTATTTGGGCTTAGCATTTCATCTTCGGAATCAAATTCCATAATTTGTAATTCATTGGATTCTTTTAAATAAATCCATTGAGTACTATCATCACTAATTATTATTTGTTCATTTAAATTTAATCTAAACTTATTATTACTTATTTTAATATTTCCTTGTTGATTTTCATTTATTTCCTGAGAAGTATTTAAAAAGTTAAAATCAAAATCAACATCCATAAATGAATATGATCTGGTGTTTTCGCTAAGTTGTTTCAAAAGTTCGTTTGATTTATCGTCCTGTCCAAAAGAGTTTAATTGAAAAATTGAAAAAATAATTATTAAAATCTTATTCGTCATTGTTTAAATTTTTAAGTAATCCTTCTAATTCTAAAATATCCTTAATTAATACTTGTC
>CAZJXE010000029.1:0-10092 GCA_964549835.1 uncultured Weeksellaceae bacterium | reverse complement strand
ACAACTTCACAACCTCCATAATATCTTTTTCTTGGATATCCTTCTGCATATTTATTTGTTAGGCAAGATCCAGCAGCTTTCATGACCATTGGACTAACAAAATTTTCAGAAGCAATCAATTCTATTCCATTTTTCTGTCTTAAATCTTCTTTATTTATTAAATCAAATATTTCCTTATCAGTATTCATCATTGTTTTTATAATTTCGTAGTATAAGAACAAATATAAATCTTTATGAACAGACTCACAGAACTTTTTAAAATAAAATATCCTATAATTCAAGGAGGTATGGTTTGGTGTAGTGGGTGGCGTTTAGTGACTGCCGTGAGTAATAATGGAGGGCTTGGTTTATTGGGTTCCGGATCGATGTATCCCGATGTTTTAAAGTATCATATTAAAAAATGTAAAATAGAAACTAATAAACCATTTGGAGTTAATCTTCCTTTATTATATCCAAATATTGATGATCATATTAATACTATTTTAGAGGAAAAAGTAAAAATTGTTTTTACTTCCGCAGGAAGTCCAAAAAAATATACTCAAATATTAAAAGAAAATGGGATTACAGTTGTTCATGTTGTAGCTAATCAAAAGTTTGCACTAAAATGTATAGATGCTGGAGTTGATGCTATAGTTGCCGAAGGTTTCGAAGCAGGGGGTCATAACGGTATCGAAGAAATTACAACAATGTGTTTGATTCCTCAAATTAAATCTATAATTGACATTCCTTTAATTGCAGCTGGAGGAATTGCATCTGGTAAGTCTATATTAGCAGCTATGTCTTTGGGAGCTGATGGTGTTCAAATTGGTAGTCTTTTTGCATCAAGTAAAGAATCTTCAGCTCATCAAAATTTTAAAAAGAAAATTATTGAATCAAAAGATGGTGATACAGTTCTAACATTAAAAGAGATTACACCAGTTCGCATGTTGAAAAATGAATTTTACAATCAAATAGAAAATGCTTACAATAATAATGCATCAAAAGAAGAACTAATAAATTTACTTTCAAAAGGAAGAGCAAAGAAAGGAATTTTTGAAGGTGATTTAGTTGAAGGTGAACTTGAGATTGGACAAGTTTCATCCTCTATTTCTGAAATAAAGCCTGTCAAAGAGATTTTTTCTGATCTCATAAATGATTTTAATTTTCATAAAAATAGAATTTCAGATATAAGATTATAGAATTGATTTAATTTTTTCATTCTTTAATAAAATTTATAATTTGTAATTTTGTGAAAAATAATTTGATGAAAAAAATTTTAGTTTCTCTTCTTTGTATTTTGTTTTCATTTAATTCTTTTTCATCTCACTTAATGGGTGGTGAAATAACGTGGGAATGTTTAAAGTCTGGTCCAGATATTGGTAAATATATATTTACTATGAAAGTTTATAGAGATTGTTCTGGAATAACTGTTTCTACTACTACACAAATTATTCAAGTATGGAATCATCCATCGGTCACTGGAATTGATGTTGATTTCTTGCTTCAACAAGATGTTTCACCGATTTGTGATCCCATTTCTAGTGGAAATCCTCAATTAAATTGTGCCTCTAGTGATCCTGGATCTGTTGAAGAATATATTTTTCAATCTTTGCCCGTATCACTTCCTGGGGTACCTCCAATTGAAGGTTGGCAATTCACATGGGATAATTGTTGTAGAAATGCTGCGATTACTAATATTTTAAATCCTTCTTCTGCAGGATTTACTTTAAGAGCATCTATGTATCCATTTGTTGACCCTTCAACTGGAATTCCAACTCCTGCTGATCCTTGCTTTGATTCTTCCCCAGAATTTAAGGAACAACCAAAAACTATACTTTGTACTGGCTTTCCATTTTCTTACAGTCATAATGCTTTTGATGAAGAACTTGATGAGTTAGTTTATTCTTGGGGCGAGCCTTTGGATGATTTTTTATCTACTTATAACCCTCCAGTTGATCCACCAATTTTAACTTTTAATGCTCCATATACGATATCTTCTCCACTTCCTGGAAATCCTACTTTGGATCCAACTACGGGTGAAGTTTCATATAATGCTAATATATCAGGAAATTTTGTTACATGTATTAAAGTTCAAGCTTGGAAATGTGATCAATTAGTTGCTGAAATTTATAGAGAAGTGCAAGTTGTTTTAATTTCTTGTCCTACAATGCCTGGTTCTCCTGTTCCTAACAATCCACCTGTAGTAAGTGCCCCTTTTTTAGATTCCTTAACAGCTTTACCTACATATGATACTACAGTTTTTGCTGGATCGTTAGTTGAATTTATAATTGATGGAGTTGATAATGATTTGTATAATGGAAATACTCCTCAAGAATTAGTAATGGAGGTTTCAGGAGGTCAATTTGCTGATGATTTTTTAACCGTATCTAATTGTTTAAATCCTCCTTGTGCAACATTTAATAATGCTGCTGGTGTTCCTGCTCCATTTAGTAATTTTGGAACTGTCTCAGGAATATTTAGATGGCAAACTTCATGTAATCATATTGCTGCAAATATTGGTTGTGGTCAAACTTCTAATGTTTTTACATTTTTAATTAAAGTTTATGATGATTTTTGTCCAGCCAATGGAATTAAATTTGCAACAATTAAGGTAACAGTTTTACCTCTTCCTATTGATATTTCACCTGATATAAGATGTGTATCAGTTCAAGAAAATGGGGATGTTAAAGTTTCATGGCAACATATTTCAACAGCTCCTCCAAGCACTGTTTATTCTTTATATCATGCAAATAATGCTAATGGTCCTTTTACATTTGTTGATAGTATTTATTATCCCGATACATCTTTTATTCATTCTGGAGTTAATGCTAATCAACAATCACAATTTTATTATCTGACTTCTTTATCATCTTGTGCAGACGAATCAGATCCATCAGATACTCTTCAAACAATTTTATTAGATGTTGTTTCAATAAACGCTGAAACTGAAGCTGATATGAATTGGAATTATATCCATCTTCCTAATTTAACTACTTCTTTTTCTGAATTTGATATATATGCTTTAGATGGAAATTCAGTTTGGCAAAATGTCGGTAACTCTGCAAATAACAATTATATATTTCCAGCTCAAACATGTAATTCTTTACAGCAACTGTATGTTAGTCTTGAAGATGAAAATGGATGTGTTTCTAATTCTTCAATAAATGGAGCAATTTTAAAAGATACTATAAGTCCAAATAAACCAATTATTAGTGATGTTTCAGTTGATAGCAATGGAAAATCAGTAATATCTTGGTCATCATCTTCAACAGATGTCGATGTTTATGCTATTTATTTACTTGATGAATTTGGTGCATGGATAACTCTTGATTCTGTTTATGGTTTTAATAATAATACTTTCACTTTCAGTGCTTCAAATGCAGTTAATAATTATGAAACTTTTAGTATTAGATCAATCGATAGTTGTGGAAATGCTAGTTCTAGAAGCATTATGCATAACTCAATGAATATTATCTCTAAGATTAATATTTGTGATTTATCAATTAATTTTAATTGGAATGAGTATATTAATTTTGAGGATGGTCTTAGTCATTACAAAATTTTTATAAATACCACTAATCTTAATGGTGATATAAGTTATGATTCAGTTAGGACAAATAATTTATCTTTTTCAATTGAAAATATTAGAGAAGGGTTTAATTATTATTTCTATGTAGCAGCATATAATGGTGATTCTTCATTGGTTGCAATTTCTGATCAAGTTAACTATTTAATTTCTTTACCCTCTCAGCCAAAGTATAATTATATAGACTATGTTTCTGTAGATAATGATAATAATAGTGTTGAAATCAGTTGTTTAGTTGATAATGAGGCAATAATAGACCGATATCTTATTTATAGATCATTTGAAAATTCTAATAACTTTTCTGAAATTGGTAGCGTTTTGTATAATAACAGTTCAACTATTAATTATATGGATTACAGTGCAAGACCTGATCAGTATTATTATCAGTATAAAGTCTATCCTGTTGATACATGCGAAAATATTCTTCAAGCCCCATCTGTTTATCTTTCAATTGATGATACTTCATTCGGACAAACGATTTATTTAAATTCAGAGATTAATATTGATTATGGAGATGATCCTATCTATTTTGAACAGTATACCAATACATTAACTTTTAATGAGTATGAAAAATGGTTAGGAAATGTAAGTGAATATCAACTTTATAGATCTGTAAACAGAGAAGATTTTGATGTTTTACCTCTTTATATTTTTGATAGAATTAATAATCCTAACGAAGAATTGAAATTTATTGACATTGTAACAGAATTTGGAGCAGGAAATGGAAGGTTTTGTTATTATATAAAAGCAATTGAAGGTAATTCAAATCCATATGGTCCTTCTTCAATTGGAAGTTATTCAAATATTTCTTGTGTTTCTCAAACTCCTATTCTTTTTGTTCCTTCATCTTTTACTCCAAATGGCGATGAACACAATGAAATATTTAAGCCTATAACTAATTTTGTTTCAGAAATTGGCTATGAATTTTCTATTTATTCTAGATCTGGTGTGCAACTTTTTTCTACTGACAATCCTCAAAAAGGATGGGATGGAACGTACCTCGGAAAATTTGTGCAAAATGATAATTATGTTTATCACATCTCCTATATTAATGGGGTAGGCGATTTAACCGAAAAGGTTGAAGTTTTTACTCTCATTAGATAAAAAATATATTCAATTTAAAATACTCCTTAATTTAAACACTATTTTCTGTACTAATTCGTTAATTTTGCAGAATTTTAGATCGTAAATTATGGAAAATAAATCACCTATATTAAAAGAAGGTTTAACATATGATGATGTTCTTGTTGTTCCTGCATATTCAGAAGTTCACCCAAACGAAGTTTCTACAACAACTTTATTTTCAAAAAATATTAAGTTAAATCTTCCCATTGTTTCGGCTGCAATGGATACTGTTACTGAATCTAAAATGGCTATTGCAATTGCTCAAGAAGGAGGTATTGGCGTTTTGCATAAAAATATGAGCATAGTTAACCAAACATCTGAAGTTAGAAAGGTAAAGAGATCTGAAAGTGGAATGATTCAAGATCCAATAACACTAGATATTAATGCAAATGTTGGAGATGCATTTAAATTAATGAAAGAAAATAAAATTGGAGGTATTCCAATAGTTGATAATAATAACCATTTACTTGGGATAGTAACTAATAGAGATTTACGTTTTGAAAAGGATCATTCGTTAAGTATAAAAGAAGTAATGACTTCTGATAATTTAGTTACAACTTTAATTAATGATCTTGAAAATGCTGAGAATATTCTTAAAAGTAATAAAATTGAAAAGTTACCAATTGTTGACAAGGATAATTGTTTGGTTGGTCTAATTACTTTTAAAGACATAGTTAAAAATAGAATGCGTCCTAATGCATGCAAAGATAAGTTTGGGAGATTAAGGGTTGCAGCAGCAGTTGGCGTTACAAATGATGTTTTAGATAGAATATCTTCATTAATTGAAGCTAATGTTGATGCAATTGTAATTGATACTGCTCATGGTCATTCCAAAAATGTTATTGATGTTTTAAAGAGTGTCAAAGCTAAATACTCTAATATTGATGTAATTGTTGGAAATATTGCTACAGCAAAAGCAGCTGAAGAATTAATAAATGCTGGTGCTGATGCTGTTAAGGTAGGTATTGGTCCTGGATCTATATGCACAACTAGGGTAGTTGCTGGAGTTGGTGTTCCACAATTAACTGCTGTAATGGATGTTTATGAAGTAACTAAAAAGCATAATATTCCTTTAATTGCAGATGGTGGTATTAGATATTCTGGTGATATTGTTAAGGCAATGGTAGCGGGTGCAAGTTCTGTTATGTTAGGTTCAATTATTGCCGGAGTTGAGGAAGCCCCTGGAGAAACAATTATTTTTGAAAGTAGAAAATATAAAACTTACAGAGGCATGGGATCAATTGATGCTATGCAAAAGGGATCCAAAGACAGATATTTTCAAGATCATGAAGATGATTTAAAAAAGCTTGTTCCTGAAGGTATAGTTGGAAGAGTCGCTTACAAAGGCAATCTTTCAGAAGTTATTCATCAAATGACCGGTGGTTTAAAGGCAGGTATGGGCTATTCAGGTGCTGAAAATATTGAAAAGTTAAAATTAGCTGAGTTTATAAAAATAACAACAGCTGGGGTTATTGAAAGTCATCCCCACGATGTTACAATTACTAGAGAAGCTCCAAATTACAGTAGATAAAAATTAAGACATGAAAAAATATTTTTTATTATTATTTATAACATTAAACTTAAATTCTTTTTCACAAGAAATTTTGCTTGAGATTGAAAATGACAAAATAACTTTAGATGAATTTTCTCATATTTTTAATAAAAATAATGACAATGAGAAAATTGATAAAGAATATCTTGACGAATACATTGAACTTTTTATCAATTTTAAATTAAAAGTTAAAGAAGCAAAAAATTTAGGTTTTGATACAGTTGCTACTTTTATTGATGAATTAAATGGATATAGAAAGCAACTTGCAAAGCCTTATTTGAGAGATGATAATTTTAATGATGAGCTTTTTGACGAAGCATTAGATAGAATTCAATTTGACATAAATGCAAATCATATTTTGATTAATATTAATGATGAAAATAATGATGAAGCTTTAAATAAAATTAATGACATAAGAAGAGAAATTATTAATGGTAATATTTCCTTTGAAGATGCAGCGGTTAAGTATTCTGATGATAAGTCTGCAAAAGAAAACAAAGGTAATTTAGGTTATTTTACTGCTTTTATGATGGTTTATGATTTTGAAACTGCTGCATATACTACTGATATTAATGATATTTCTAAACCTGTAAAAACAAAATATGGTTATCATATTATTAAGGTTAATGAAAGAAGAAAGGCTGTAGGAGAGAGAAAGGTGGCACATATTATGTTTAAAACAGGTAAAAATGCAAAGCCTGATAAAATTAATGATGCTCAAAATAAAATTAATAAAACTTATGATTTATTAAAAAATGGAGATCGTTTTGCTGAAGTAGCTGAAAGATTTTCTGAAGACAGATCAACAGCAGTTAAAGGTGGAGTATTACCTCCATTTGGTGTTGGTAAGATGGTTTCCGAATTTGAATCACAAGCGTTTAAATTAAATAGTCCAGGAGATTTTTCTGAACCATTTAGAACTGATTTTGGCTGGCATATTGTTATGTTGTTAGAAGATTTTCCTGTTGTTCTTAATGATGATTTGTATCTAAAAGTTAAAACTGGAATTGAAAGAGACTCAAGAAGTAAATTAAGTAGTGAGTTCATGGCAAAAAAATTGAAGGATCAATATAAATTAAAAGTTTATAAGGAAAACTTTAATTCTCTTAGAAGAGCTGCTGTAAAAGATGTTCAAAAAACAACTTGGGATGGTAAAAATGCTCTTGATCTAGATAATCCGCTTTTTAAAATAGAATCTATGATTTTTTATCAAAATGATTTTACTGATTATATTTTAAAAAATCAAAAAAACAATAACAATTTTGATAATCTTTATTTAGATTTTCTTGATAAATCTCTATTTGTATATGAAGAAAGTCAACTTGAAAATAAATACCCTGATTTTAAGGTGCTATTAAATGAATATAGAGAAGGAATTTTATTGTTTGATCTAACCAATAAAAATGTTTGGAAAAAAGCGGTTGAAGACTCTCTTGGTTTAATAAAATATTTTTCAGATAATTCTGATAGTTATCAGTGGGAGAAAAGATTAAGTGCTTCTGTATACACATGTATTGATCTTTCAACTGCTAAAAAAGTTAAAAGTTTGCTTTATAAGCTTAATAGAGGAAGTATTGAAAATTCTGCTATTTTAGAAAAAATTAATAAAGATTCGCCTCTTAACCTTTCAATAGAATCAAATAATTTCTTATCTGGTGACAATAAATATGTTGATATGATAGATTGGAAAAAAGGTATTAGTAAAGATATTGTAACTGATGATGGGAGCTATGTTATTATTAATGTAAATGAGGTTCTTCCTGCTGGAAATATGACTTTAAATGCAGTTAAAGGTAAAGTAATTTCTGATTACCAAAAGTTTTTGGACGACCAGTGGATTTTATACTTAAGAGATAAATATAAGTACTCTGTAAACAAAGATTTATTATATACCTTAATTAAATAATTTGTGAAAAGTAAATTATTAGTTTTTGTTTTCTTTTGTTTTTTTTCATGCCAAAATTCTAGCTCAGACAAAATAATAGCGGAGGTTTATGACTATAAATTATTTTATGAGGATATATTAGATAATTTACCTTCATATGTTACAGATACAAATTCTTACATAAGCAATTTTATTGATAATTGGGTTTCTGAAAAGGTTTTACTTAATCAGGCATTAATAAACATTAGTGATAATTCTGAGGAGATGGAAAATAAAATTTCTAATTATAGAAATTCCTTATTAATTTATGAATATCAACAAAGATTAATTGATCAAAATTTTGATACATCTATAGTAAATGATGAAATTATTAAATATTATGATGATAATATTAATATGTTTAAACTAGATCAAGATATTTTTAAAGGTCGATATATAATTATAGACAAAAATGCCCCAAATTTGAAAAGTCTTTATAAATTGTTTAGATCAAATGATGACTCTGATATTGACGAAATGATCAGCTACTGTATGATGTATGCCTCAGAATATTATGTAAATGATTCTACTTGGAGTACATACAATTCGATTAAGCAGAAATTTCCCCAATCAGTATCTCCAGTTTCAATATTTTATTCAAAAAGAAAATATGATGTGTTTGAAGAGGATAATTTTATATATTTATTATCTATTAAAGACTATAAATTTAAAGGCAATATAAGCCCTTTTTCTGTAGAAAAGCAAAAGATTAAATCTTTGATTATAAATAGAAATAAGATGAAATATTTAGAAATGATAGAAAATGAATTAATTCAAAATGGGAAATTGTCTAACAATATTAAGATTTATTAAAATGAGATTTTTTATAATATTTTTATTATCATTTTCTGCTAATTTTTTGTTTGCTCAGTCAATTGATAAAATACAAGCTATTGTTGGAAGTGAAATTCTTTTAACATCTGATATTGAAAATCAATATAATCAAATACTCAGCCAGGGAGTAATAGAAACTGAAAATATAAAGTGTGAAATTGTAGATGAATTATTATTTCAAAATTTTCTTGTTCATCATGCTAAAATTGATAGTACAATTGAGGTTAGTCAGGAAGACATAGAGTCCGAAGTGAGTAATAGAATTTCATTTTTTGAATCTCAGCTTGGATCAATTATTAAAGTTGAAGAATATTTCAGGCGAAGCATAGAAAGTATGAAAGATGAGCTTAGTTTAATTGTTAAGGAACAATTTTACAGTCAAAAGAAACAAAGTAGTATTATTAATGATGTTAAAATAACTCCCAATGAAGTCAAAGACTTTTTCTCAACAATTAATTATGATGAAATCCCTTTAGTTCCACTAAAATTAGAACTGTCTCAACTGGTTGTATTGCCAATCTTATCTAATGAAAAACAACAAGCTATTAAAGATAAATTAAATGGTTTTAGAAAAAGAATTTATGATGGTGAAGACTTTAAAGTTCTTGCTACTTTATATTCCGATGATGGTTCAGCTAATAATGGTGGTGAATTAGGTTTTATGAAACGAGAAGATTTAGTTCCTGAGTTTGCACGTGCTGCATTTAAATTACAAAAAGGAGAAATTTCCGAGGTAGTAGAGTCTCAATTTGGCTTTCATATTATTCAAATGATAGAAAGAAGAGGAGAACAGATTAATGTTCGTCATATACTTATCAAGCCTAAATTTTCTTCTCTTTCTTTAAAAAATGCAAGCGATAAAATAAATTCAATAAAAATGGATATTGATTCTTCTAAAATATCTTTTAATGAAGCAATAATCAAATTTTCTGATGATGATAGCAGAAATAATGGTGGCTTAATTATTAATAGTAAGAACGGAACAACACAATTTACTGTTGATGAACTTGATCCAAGCATAAAATATCTTATTGAAAAGATGGAGGAAGGTGATATTTCCTCTCCATCACTAACTAAGTCTAATGATGGTTC
>CAZJXE010000028.1:0-10143 GCA_964549835.1 uncultured Weeksellaceae bacterium | reverse complement strand
AAAATCTTTTGGGTTTCTAATTTTTGCGGTCAAAATCCTGTAAGATGTCCAAGTGTTGGCACTTTCATTTATAACAACACTGTTTTTGTCAATGACACATTAAATCCTGAAATTTATTTTTGGCCAGATGTAGGTGATGTTCATGTATATAACAACCTAATAGCAGTTGGTCAAAGTGGGCAAACTATTCCTACATTGCTTGAGAATGATCCTAATGATCTTTATATCAGTCATAATCTTTTTTATGATTCTTCTCGAATTGATTTAGATAGTGAGTTAGAGAATAATGCTCTATATGCAGATCCTTTATTACTTAATTCTGTCTATTTGGGAGACAACAATCCGCAAGCATATCAAATCCAAAATAATAGTCCTGTTATTGGCAGTGGGTTTTTGATTAATGGTAGCACTGACACACTTAACTATTTGCAACATAATGGTGGTTTAGACTATTTTGGAAATAGTGTTTCGCATCAGTCCCCTTCAAACATTGGAGCTTTTAATGGCTCTGGGCTCATGAATATTCTAGAGATAAAAGTTGACAAAGTAAAACTTTACCCAAGTGTAACTAATGATAATGTGAATATATCCATTCAAGAGTATTCAGGGGCTATACATACAAAAATTTATTCGCTAAGCGGAGATTTCTTGGATATTCAAAGTGGAAATAAGCTTTCATTTAAAAAGTTTAAATCTGGGGTTTACTTCTGTGTTGTTTTCTACGGAAACAAAAACAAAACTCTGAAAGTGGTGAAACTATAATTGTATGTTCAATTTTGATTATTCCTATTTATCTCTTCCAAAAAAATTTTATAGTCTCACAAAACCTGAAGTAAATTCTGGCTCTAAAGTTTTTCTTTTAAATGATCAAATTTCTGACGAATTTAAACTGAAAATTAAAAATAGCGAGGAATTAATTAACTTACTATTTTCTAATAAAAATTACAGAAAATCTTACGCGCAAGCCTATGCAGGATATCAATTTGGACACTTTACTAAATTAGGAGATGGAAGGGCAATAATGATAGGAGAACATGTTACAAAACAAAATAAACGTTTTGATATTCAACTTAAAGGTGGTGGAATAACACAATATTCAAGAAATGGAGATGGTAAAGCAAGCTTAGGTTCAATGCTAAGAGAATATTTAATTAGCGAAGCTATGCACTATTTAAATATACCATCTTCAAGAAGTCTTGCATTAATTAAAACAGGAGAAACTATATATAGAAACTCTAAAGAAGAAGGAAGTATTTTAGTTAGAGTAATGAAAAGTCACATTAGAGTTGGGACATTTGAATATGCATCATATTTCGGATCATCTGAGGATTTAAAAAAAATTACATCATACTCTATAAATAGATTATATCCCGAAATTAAAAATAATGATAACCCCTCATTAGCCTTATTAGATTTAGTAATGCAGAAACAAATTGATTTAGTTGTTGATTGGATGCGAGTTGGGTTTATTCATGGAGTAATGAATACAGATAATACTTCAATTTCTGGAGAGTCATTTGACTATGGCCCTTGTTCCTTTATGAATAATTATGATCCTAATACAGTTTATAGCTCTATAGACCATAATGGAAGATATGCTTTTGGCAATCAACCTAAAATTATAAAATGGAATATTTTAAGATTTGCAGAAGCTCTTTTGCCAATTATTCATCAAAATGAAAAAAAATCAATTCAACTTGCTCAATCTGTTATAGATAAGTTTGATGATTATTGGGAAAAAACATATTATAGTATGATGTTAAAAAAAATTGGTTTTAAAAATCATGATATAGCCCTGTATCCATTAATTGATGAACTTTTAAATCTTATGAAAAAATTAAAAATGGACTATAACAATACATTCTATTTTTTATCACAAGATAATTTTGAAACAAATCAAATTAGTATGAATAACGAATTTATAGAGTGGCAAAAAAAATGGAATAAATCAATTAAAAAAACTAATAGCTTAAATGAAGCTAAACAATTAATGAAAAAATATAATCCTGTGTTTATTGCAAGGAATCATCTGGTTGATAAAGCAATTAAAAAAGCAGTTGTTGGAGATATGTCATCTTTTAATAAACTTTTAGAAATCCTTAAAAAACCATATAAAAATATAGATGGATTAGAGGAATTTATGCAGCCACCATCTCCAAATTTTGAAGAATGTTTTCAAACATATTGTGGCACCTAATTAATTTTTAAAAAGTAAATCTGAGAAAAACTGGTAAATGATCAGAAAAACCAGCATACCAATTATTACCGCCAAAAGATCTATTTGGGTAAACCTCCCCCTTTTTATTTGTATACATCATAAAGTCCTCTTCAAAAGCACCAAATGAAATTAATTTAAAATCATCTTGTGAAACAATTATCTGATCAAGCCAATCCCAATTACCACGATAATTGTAAGATCCTCTACCTGAAACGTTAGACTTAGACATTAAATTAACTAAATCATCTTTTACTAAAACTTCAGCTAAACTTTCGTTAGTTGGATAATCATTAAAATCTCCCATAATTAAATTAAAATCACTTTCTAATGTATTATTGTCAATATATTTTCGCAAAACTTCTGCAACAAAAACTCTTTTATGATTTGATGCTTCTTGCCCACCCCACCTTGAAGGCCAATGATTTACAAAAACATTAATTATTTGATTTTTGAATTTTAATTTTCCAAAAACAATATCTCGTGTCGCTCTGCTTTCTATAGGATTATTTATTTTAATAAAGTCGCTATTTAAAACCTCAAATTTTTCATCAACTAATAACGCACAATCAATTCCTCTTCCATCTGGACTTTGTTTATGAATTATTTTATAAGTATGATTTTTAAAAGTTTCGGTTTTTAACAGGTCATCTATTACAAGTTTATTTTCAACTTCACATAATCCAATAATGTCTGGTAATCTATTTTCATTTTCTTTTTTAATTATCTCACTAAAAACTTTATCTAATTGATTTAATTTGTAATTGTATCTGTAAGTGTCCCATTTTTTTTCACTTTTCGGCAGAAATTCATTATCTCTTGTATTTGGATTATCTATTGTATCAAAAAGATTTTCAACATTATAAAAAACAGAAAATAGTTCTTTGTCATCAGATTGAGATAAAACAAAAAAGGGAAGTAAAAGAAATATTAATGTTTTTTTCACAACACAAATATACAATAGCTTTTCACAATTATATTGTGGTTTTTCTTTATTAGTTTTTATTCAAATATTATTTTCTTAGAACCAAAATATTTAACTTTACAAGTCTAAAAAAATACACATGAAATTACTCAAATACATCGGATTTATAATTATTTCAATCTTCTTTTTCAATAGCAATATAATCGCTGAAGAAAAAATCAATTCAGATAAGAAAAAAGAAAACAGCTCAATCTATTCTGGTCTAAAATTCAGAAGTATTGGCCCTGCCCTTATGTCGGGTAGAATTTCTGACATTGTTATTCACCCTGAAAATGAGAACGTTTGGTACGTTACAGCTGGTTCTGGGGGTGTATGGAAAACTGAAAACTCAGGAACAACGTGGAATTCAATTTTTGATGGTCAAAAAAGCTATTCTATTGGTTGCATAACATTAGATCCACAAAACCCAAATATTGTATGGGTAGGTACAGGAGAAAATGTTGGAGGAAGGCATGTAGCATATGGCGATGGAATTTATAAGAGTGAAGATGGGGGTAAATCATGGAAAAATATGGGACTTAAAAAGTCTGAACATCTTTCTAAAATAATTGTACATCCAAAAAATCAAAATATAATATGGGTAGCCTCTCAAGGCCCTCTATGGAGCTCAGGAGGTGAAAGAGGAATTTTTAAAACTATTGATGGAGGAAAAACATGGAGTCAAAAATTGGGAGATAGTGAATGGATTGGAGCAACTGATCTTTTAATTGATCCTAGAAATCCAAATCATCTATATGCTGCTACTTGGCAAAGACATAGAACAGTTGCAGGATACATGGGTGGTGGCCCAGGAACAGCAATATATAAATCAGAGGATGGTGGTGAAAGCTGGCAAAAACTAAAAAAAGGATTACCTAAAAGTAATATGGGTAAAATAGGTTTAGTTTTATCTCCTCAAAATCCTGATGTTATCTATGCGGCTATAGAATTAGATAGACGAACTGGAGGGGTTTATAAAAGTGAGAACCAAGGAGCAAATTGGAAAAAGATGAGTGATGCTGTAGCTGGTGGAACTGGCCCTCACTATTATCAAGAACTTTATGCTTCCCCTCATCATGAAAATGAAATTTATTTGGCTGATAACTATATGCAAGTATCCTATGATGGAGGGAAAACATTTGGAAGAATGAATGAATCAGAAAAACATGTGGATAATCATGCTGTTGCTTTTAAAAAAAGTGATCCTAATTATATACTTGTCGGCTGTGATGGAGGATTATATGAAAGTTTTGACAGAACTAAAAATTGGAAATTTGTAGATAACCTACCATTAACACAGTTTTATAAAATTGCGGTTGATGATGCTGAACCATTCTATAATGTTTATGGTGGAACACAAGATAATAACACTCAAGGGGCCCCTTCTAGAACTGATAACATTCATGGAATTAGAAATTCAGATTGGTTTATCGTACTTGGAGGAGATGGGCATCAACCAGCTACTGAGCCTGGCAATCCAAATGTTGTTTATGCCCAGTGGCAAAGGGGAAATTTAAATAGACATGATAGAATTACCGGGGAAAATGTAAATATCAAACCACAACCAGATTTAGGAGAAAAAACAGAAAGATACAATTGGGATTCTCCAATTTTAGTTAGTCCCCATAATCCAAAAAGAATTTATTTTGCCTCCCAAAGAGTTTGGAAATCTGATGACAGAGGAGATTCATGGACTCCAATTTCTAAAGATCTCACTAATGATATAAAGAGGGTAAATACTCCATTTTTTAATAAAAAACAAAAATGGGATAATCCATGGGATATGTATGCTATGTCAAATTATAGTACAATTACTTCTTTGTCTGAGTCTCCAATAAAAGAGGGTTTAATTTATGCTGGAACAGACGATGGAATAATTCAAGTTACTGAAAATGGAGGTAAAAAATGGCGTAAAATAAATTTTAATAATATTAATGGATTACCAAATACCGCTTTTGTTAACGACATAAAAGCTGATAATTTTAATGAAAATATTGTCTATGCAATTTTTGATAATCATAAGTATGGGGATTACAAGCCATATGTTTATATGAGTAAAAATAAAGGAAGAACATGGAAAAGTATTTCAGAAAATTTACCCGAAGATGCCTTGACTTGGAGAATTGTACAAGATCATATTGATAAAAACTTGTTTTTTTTAGGTACAGAGTTTGGAGTTTACTTTACCAACAAAAAATCAAAAGCTTGGTCTAAATTTTCTAGTGGACTTGCAAATATTTCAGTTAGAGATATTGCTATCCAAAAAAGAGAAAATGATCTTGTATTAGGAACATTTGGAAGAGGAATATATATTCTCGATGATTATTCATCTTTGAGAAATTTTGACTCATCCAAGATAGAAAATGAAGCTAAGTTATTTGCACCAAGAGATGCATATTGGTACAAACAAAAAAGAACATTAGGAGGTAGAAAAAAAGCCTCCCAAGGTGATAATTATTTTGTTGCTGACAATCCTCCTTTTGGAGTTGAATTCACATACTTTTTAAAAGAAAAGTATATGTCAAAAAAAGGAAAAAGAAAAAAGGAAGAAAAAAAATTAGAAAAAGAAAACCTTGAAGTTACAGTTCCTGAATGGAGTATTTTAGAGGATGAAAAAGATGAATTAAAACCAAACATTTATTTATTTATTTATTCTGATAATAAAATAGTAAGAAAAATAAAAGCACTAAACAAAAAAGGATTCAATAGAATTAGTTGGGACCTATATTCAGAGTCAAAAGGAATAATTACCCAAAAAAATCAAAGTAGAAATGCAACTGGCTATATGCTTAGTCCTGGCGAATATTCAGCTCAATTGTACAAACAAATCAATGGTGAGTATTCTGCTATAAGTTCAATAGAAAAATTTAAATTAAAAAGACTAAGAGATGGTGCTTTAGAGAATGTTAATGATGAAGTTAAAATTGATTACTCAAGCAGAGTTTACAATCTTAGAAACAAAGGAAATGAGTTGTCAACTAACATAAAAGAATTAAAAAGTAATATTAGTCTTATGCTCAAATCATATCAAAGAGCTGAGTCTACTAATGCTGAACTGTTATCTGAAATTTTAAGTCTTAGAAATCATGTGCTAGATTTAGAAAGAAAAATCGGAGGCAGTAAAGTAAGAAAAGAAATTGGTGAAGAGTACGAGTATCCTACTATGTGGACATATCTTTGGTCAGCCAATGGAGGAACCAATTCTTCTTATGGCCCAACAAGTTCACATGAAAAAAGTCTTGCTAATGCAAATCAAATTTTTACTAATATAAAATCTGAATTTAAGAATTTAAAAGACAGATATAATTTACTTCCTTCTCAATTGAATCTTATTGGTGCTCCACAAATAAAAGATTAAATGATCGAAGTTTATAAAAAAAATGAACAGGCTTATGGAGAGTTTAATAATGGAGAAATTATTGAAAACAAACCAATTGGATTTCCTGGGGAAAATAATTCATTAAAAGCATATTCAAATTTATTTTATTGGGCACATGCCTCTGCTCAAGTTGACAGCACGATTGGACTTCATCCTCATAAAGGATTTGAAATAATGACTTTTGTTTTGGAAGGAAAGATAAAACATTACGATACACTAATTGATAATTGGATAGAATTAAAAAAAGGTGATATCCAATTAATCCAATCAGGCTCAGG
Source organism: uncultured Weeksellaceae bacterium (assembly GCA_964549835.1). Taxonomy (GTDB): domain Bacteria; phylum Bacteroidota; class Bacteroidia; order Flavobacteriales; family BACL11. The sequence continues at coordinate 3,307 of CAZJXE010000028.1, read as the reverse complement.
CATATCACATTCAGAGTTTATGCAAAAAGAAAGTTCAATTTTTCAAATATGGTTTGACCCTGATTTAAGCAAAACTCTATATCAAAACCCAAAATATCAAGACTACAGCTCAAGTGATTTTAAAATATTAAACAATGTTAAAATGCTGGTTGGAGAAAATGCTCCAATTAAAATTGATAGTGAAGGTGTAGAGATTTTTGAACTTTTATTATCTGAAGATTATGAAATGGATCTTAAAAAAGGTTTTTATTATTCTATTTACTTAATTGGAGGCAATGCAAGCATAAATGATAAAAAAATAAACGAAAATGATTTTGTTAGGGTATTTGGTGATGAGCTCATAAAATTTAGCGTAAAAGAAAAAAGTAATTTTTTTATAGTTAGCTCTCCAATAAATACCAGCTATAAAACGTATATCTAAAAATCAGAAATTTAACACATCCTCTTTATCAAAGTCAATATATAAATTTTCTCCTTGACTTAAATTTGTAGAGTGGTATAAATTAAATATATCATTTCCTAATTTGGCTGAAATTCTATACTTTTCTCCTAAATATGAAGAGTTTTTTACCTCAACATTATATTTTGACTTGTCTACTATTTTGATATTTTCTGGTCGTATATGTAATTTTTTATTATCAATATTTAATGAAGTTACATCGCCAAATAATTTTGCAGTTTGAATATTTTTTGGAGTCCTGTAAATATTTTCTGGAGAATCAAAAGCATCAATTTTTCCAGAGTTAATAATCATTATTTTATCAGATATTTCAAGTGATTCTTCAATATCATGATTTACAATTAAAGTAGTAATGTTTGATTCTTTTATAATTTCAAAAACAATCTCTTTAACATATTTTTTACTGACAGTATCTAAATTACTAAACGGTTCATCAAGAAGCAAAAGGTCGGGATTCCGAATTAAAGATCTAACAACAGCAGCTCTTTGATTCTCACCTCCAGAAAGTTCATAAGGAAATCTATTTGTTAATCTTGTTAGTTCTGTTTTTTCTAATAAAAAATCTAATCTTTCATGATTATAATCCCTCAAATTAAAAAGAATATTTTGAAGAACATTCATATGGGGAAAAAGTGGACTCTCTTGAAAAACATAAGATATCTTTCTTTGGCTTGCATCAAGATTATGGATTTCATTTTTGTTTAATATGATACTTCCTAAATTTATATCACTTAAACCTGCTATACACTTTAAAAGAGTAGATTTACCAATACCGCTAGCACCAATTAATGAAATGATTTCTCCTTTTTTTTGCTTAAAGGAAATATTATCTAAAATTAATTTAGTATCGTATTTTTTTTGAAGATTATCTACTTGTAAAAACATTTTTTTTGTTTAGAACTGATGACACATAAATAAGCATAAAGCTACAACATATTATTAAAGTAAAAGAATATAAACTTGAATATGCTAACATCTCCTCATTAGCATATTCATATGTTTGAGTTGCAAGAGTTTCAAAATTAAAAGGCCGTAAAATTAAAGTTACTGGTAATTCTTTTAATATATCAATAAAGACAAGAATGAAGGCTGAAAAAAGAGCATATCTATTTAGAGGAAGTGTTATTTTATAAAATAATTTAGTTGAATTTAATTTTAATGACTTTGCCTGATCATCAAATGTTTTTGGTTGTCTTTTTAAGCTTGTTTCTAAAGGAAAGATTGCAACAGATATAAATCTAAAAATATAAGCGTATATAAGTAAAAAAATTGTACCTAATAAAAAGGTGTAATTATCACCCATTAATCTTAACAGTAACATTAAAGACAAACCAATTACAGCTCCTGGTATTGCATATCCCGTAGTTAATATTTTTATTACTGAATTGACAAATTTATTTTGCGCAACTCTTTTTACATTTAAAATATAAAATGCTATGGCAACAATTAAAAAAGAAGCAATAAAACCAACATAAAGTGAATTTAAAGTAAGCTCAATTATATGAAAGAAATCATAATTTAAAAAATTATCGATTACATTACTAAAAATAAAAAATAAAGGAACAACAAAACCCAAAATAAAAGGTATTGAAATAAGAATTAAAGAACAATTTTTAGATAATTTAGATTGAAAAGTAAGAGTAGATTCTTGTCCTGATTTTATATGATATTTTAATTTATCATCACTTTTTTTTAAAAGACTACTTAAATAAACAAAGAATAAAACTAATAACAATAATAAAAATGAAAGTAAAATTGCAAATGATTTATTATCAAGCGAAAACCAATATTTAAATATTCCAACAGAAAAAGTATTTATACCAAAATAATTTACTGCACCATATTCATTTAGTATCTCCATTACAATTAAAATAACTCCCGAAAAAATCCCAGAAAGAGAAAGCGGTAAGATTACCTTTGTAAAGGTTGAAAGCCTAGTCAGCCCCAAACTTTTTGAAAGATCTAAATACGTAGACCCAACCAAAGAAAATGAAATTCTAGATGTTGTGTAAACATAAGGATATAATGCAAGTGCTAAGAAAAATGACAACCATCCTATTGTAAGTACATCAAATTTGATTTGATTAAATGTAGATTGAAAAAATCCATTATACCCTAAAAGGTCACTGTAAGTGAAAGCCATAATATAACAGGGAATAGCCAGAGGCAAAATTAGCAGGATATCAAATAATCTTTTAAATCTTAACTTATAAAAACTAACTATATAAGCAGGAAAAACTGCAAATAATAACGAAAAAATACTTGTAAGAATTATAAGAATTATTGTTTGTTCTAAATAACCAAACAAACTCATATTTTTCAAGATTTCAAAATCTGAAATTCCAATATTGATTGATTCCTTAATTATAAAAAAAATAGGCATAGTAATTACTATACCTATAATTAAAACAGATAATATTAAATTGAAATTTTTCTTAATTATTGCCAATTTGATTTCTCAAAAATTTGTACAGCTTTTTTTCTAAATGTACCTAAGTCATTTAAATCTAAATCATCTATTTTAAATTCTCCCCATTCAGCTAAAATAGATGATGGTTTTACTTTTGTATTTACAGGGTATTCAAAGCTATTATTTGTATAATAATTTTGAGCATATTCAGAAGTTAAATATTTCATTAATTTTTTTGCATTACTTGTGTTAGGTGCTGTTTTAAGAAGTCCAATACCAGAGATGTTTACATGAGCTCCACTTTGATTCTCTCCCTGATTTGGAAAAAATACATTTACAGACTCGCCAACCTTTCTATCTAAACTATCTTGTGATGACATTAAAAGACCAATATAATATGAATTAACAATTGCTATATCACCAACATTTGCTGAAAT
>CAZJXE010000027.1:3554-10175 GCA_964549835.1 uncultured Weeksellaceae bacterium | reverse complement strand
GAAAAATATTACTCATATTCAGTTTAAAGATCAAGTAATATTTGAGCCACATGAAGTTCTCAAAGACAATGGTGATCCCTATACGGTATATACACCTTATAAAAACAAGTGGTTATCAATGTTTAATCAAAAATCAATTGAAATTATTGAAAAAGTAAATCATGATAATTTTTTAAAAAAATCTTTCTCATTTCCAAATTTAAGTGATATCGGATTTTTAAAATCACATATTCAAGTTGAAAATTACAGATTAAATATTTTAGATAATTATGAGAAAAATAGAGATAACCCTGGAGATGACAAGACAAGTTATTTAAGTGTACATCTAAGATTTGGAACTGTTAGTATAAGAAGTATTATTAGTTTATTAAAAGATAATCATCAAATATTTTTGTCTGAACTGATATGGCGAGAATTCTTTATGCAAATATTATTTAATTTTCCTCATGTATGTAAAGGTAGTTTTAAACCTAAATACGATAGAATTAAATGGAGAAATAATAAAGAAGAATTTAAGCTTTGGTGTGAGGGTAAGACTGGTTATCCAATGGTTGATGCTGGAATGCGACAACTAAATAAGACTGGCTATATGCACAATAGAGTTAGGATGATAGCAGCTGGTTTTTTATGTAAACATTTGTTAATAGATTGGAAATGGGGGGAAAGGTATTTCGCTCAAAAATTATTAGATTATGAAAAATCTTCAAATAATGGAAATTGGCAGTGGGCAGCAGGAACTGGATGTGACGCAGCCCCATATTTTAGAATTTTTAATCCTTTTACTCAACAAAAAAAGTTTGATAAAGATTGTATTTACATAAAAAAATGGATTGAAGATTTTGATGAGAATCAATATCTTCCTTATATAGTAGATCACAAATTAGCTAGAGAAAGAGCACTTAGTTGTTATAAGTTATATTTGAGCTAGTCCCATCTACTACCTTCCCAATAACAACTATAGCAAGTGTACTTTTTCCATTTTAAAAGATTTAATGATAAAATGTTTCTAGCTTTATCATAGTCTGTCCTATTTACTCTTGTAGATGCATTCCCACATCTCGGACATAGAGTTATATTAAGTTTTCTTGTTGTATTTCCAGTTGCAAATCCGTCTTTGTCATTATTTTTTTTGATTACTTTCCAAATTCCAAATAATTTTATTATTGACAATATGATTGCATAGGTGGCAGCAACAGAAAAGACATTGTTAAAAATTAATTCAAAAATTTTGATAAAAAAACCAACTGCAATATCCATACAATTTTATTAGATGCACAATTACAACTTTTTAATTTAGTTTAACAATAGGTATTAACCCGTAGATGATTTATTCTATTTTTTCTCCTGAACTTTCAGTTCTGATTTTGAACAAATTTTTTAATTTATCAAGTATTAAGCCATTGTCATTTATGATTCTTTTGTCAATTTCAACAACTTGGGCTAGTTCTCCCATGGTACCTGTTGTAAAAACTTGATCTGCATTATAAAGCTCTGTGACTGAAATATTTTTTTCAAAAACAGGTATATTGTTTTCTAGGCAAATTTTAATTATTAGCTCTCTTGTTATTCCTGGTAAGCATGCGTCAGCAAATGGGGTATATACAGTTCCATTTTTTATCATAAAAATATTAGTAGCATTTGTTTCTGCCACAAATCCATACAGATCAAGCATAATAGCATCATCTACATTTGCATTATTTGCTTCAATTTTAGCAAGAATATTATTAATTAAATTATTGTGATGAATTTTTGAGTCTAAGCAGAGTGGTGAATTTCTGCGAATATTTGCTGTTACTAATTTTAATTTTTTACCACTATAAATTGAAGGTTTCCATTCAGCTAAAATAATTAGTGTACAACCTTTTTGATTTAGTTTTGGATTCATACCAGAAGTTATTTTCTCTCCTCTTGTAAGAGTAAGTCTAATATGTGTTTCATCAAACATTTTATTAGCTTTTAATGTAGTAAATATTGCATCTTTTATATAAGCTAGTTCTGGAACTTTTTCAAATGCCATACTTTTAGCAGATTCTAACAATCTGTTAAGATGTTCATCAATGCAAAATACTTTCCCATTATAGACACGAAGCCCTTCCCAAACAGCATCTCCTCCTTGACAAAGGCTATCAAAAACAGAAATTTTTGCTTCATTCCTGTGGTACAGAGTACCATCAATCCAAACTTTTATGTTCTCATTTCTTTTATCAAATTGTTGAATCATGTGAAAATTAAATTATTTAATTAGTTTTTTAATTTTTCTTAGCATAACAATTAAAATAGCAGCTAATATTCCTAAAATAAAAACTTTTGGTTTTTCTGGGCGCATTAAGAATCCATATGATAAAATAATGATGGCATTAACTGCCATCATTATAGAGACTATACCAATAGATTTAAGTGGGTCTTTTTCCGCCCACTTTAAAATCAAATCATTAAATGGTATAAGAGGTACGCAAATTAGTATTCCTAAAAGAAACTCAATTAACATTTTCTAAATTAGTTTTGGAAATTATTCTTTTCCAATAGCTTTCTTTAATTTATCCATCCCAAAATCATTACCATAAAGTAAGGTTGAGAAACGCTGAATTTCTGCAGCAATTTGCACAGCCGCTTTGATTTCATCATCGGTTGCACCTAATTTTTTGGCCATATGAACATTTGCTTCAATACAATATTCACATTTAACGGCAGCTGCTACGCCAATAGCAACTAATCTTGCTTCTTTTGGTGCAATTGGAGAATCTTCAGAAAATAATTTATTAAATTCTTTGAAATATTCAGCAGCATCCTCAGCCATAAATTGAGGGTACATTGAATTAAATGGACTTTCTTCTAATAGTTTTTGATATGCATCGTCTTTTGTTTGACCTATTGCAATTGTGCTTATAAGCACTAAAAGGATTGTAATTTTTTTCATTTGATTTTAATTTTAAATAATATTCAAAACAACATAATTAAAATAAGATAAAATAATAATATATGTAAAATTTATACTAACTGTTAAAAAATAAAAGTAATATCATTTTCTTAAATTTGTTGTATACTATAAAATATGATTGTATTAGGATATTTAGGTGCACTTATAATTGGAATTGTTCTTGGATTAATTGGAGGTGGAGGTTCTATTTTAACTGTGCCAATATTTGTTTATCTATTAGATGTAAATCCAATTTTAGCAACTGCTTATTCTTTATTTGTTGTAGGGGTTACTGCTCTAGCGGGTGCAATTAGAAATTTTCAAAATAATCAAATTGATTTTAAAACGGGTATAATTTTTGCTATACCAGCATTTTTAGGGGTTTATATTGCTAGAGCATATTTACTTGACCTTATACCAAATCAGATTTTATTTTTCTCATTGGCTATTCAAAAGGAAACTGTAATTATGATTTTCTTTGCTTTTATTATGTTTATTGCATCTTATTTTATGATTAGAGGGCATAAAGAAGATGATGGAAGTATAGAAATAAATTACAGTAATTTAATTTTAACTTTTGAAGGTTTTATTGTTGGTGTTTTAACTGGCATTGTTGGTGCTGGTGGCGGATTTTTAATTATTCCTGCTTTGATATTATTTGCAAAATTACCTATGAAAAAAGCTGTAGCAACATCATTGATGATTATTGCAATTAAATCATTATTTGGCTTTGTTGGGGACTTAGGAAATAGTAATTTAATATTTGATTGGGGTTTATTATTTTTATTTTCAATTTTATCAATTTGTGGAATTTTCATTGGTGTATATATGACAAAATTTGTTGATGGAAAGAATTTGAAAAAAGGATTTGGATGGTTTGTTTTAATAATGGCATTTATAATAATTTTTCAAGAAGTTGTTTAATTTAATTATTTATCTTTTTATGATTAATAATATTATTTTTGAATTTAAATTAAATCTATGAAAGTAGAACAGATTTACACAAAATGTTTAGCTCAAGGCTCTTATTTCATTGAAAGTAATGGTGAGGCTGTTGTTATTGATCCATTAAGAGATGTTGATGAATATATTAAGCTTGCTGAGCAAAATAATTCTAAAATTAAATATGTAATTGAGACTCATTTTCATGCTGATTTTATTAGTGGACATTTAACTCTTTCAAATTTAACTGGAGCTAATATAATTTATGGCCCTAATGCAGACCCTGAATTTGATGCAATAATTGCAAAAGACAATCAGGTGTTTAATTTTGGAAATGTGTCCTTAACAACTATTCATACTCCCGGACATACTCTTGAAAGTACTTCTTTTTTGTTGAAAGATGAAAATGATAAAGAGCATTCAATTTTTACAGGAGACACTTTGTTTTTAGGGGATGTAGGAATTCCTGATGTCGCTCAGAGGTATAAAGGGGTATCAAAAGAAGATTTAGCAGGTACTTTATATGACTCTGTAAATACAAGAATTAAAACTTTACCAGAAGATATTTTAGTTTATCCAGCTCATGGCGCAGGATCAGCTTGTGGCAAGAATATGATGAAAGAAACAGTAGATACTTTAAAAAATCAAAAAAAGATAAACTATGCTATTAACGGTACTTTTTCTAGAGAAGATTTTGTAAAAAAATTAACAGATAATTTGCCAGAACCACCTTCCTATTTTCCATTTAATGTAAAGTTAAATCAACAAGGTTATGAAGATTTAACTGATATAATTAGTAAAAGTAAAATTCCTCTTTCTGTTTCTGAATTTGAATTGATTTCTCAAAATGAAGAAATTAAAGTTATAGATGTAAGACATCAAGATGATTTTGCTAAAGGACATATACCTAATTCAATTTTTATTGGTTTAGATGGTGGATTTGCTCCTTGGGTTGGGGCTGTTTTATCTGACATAGATCAGCAAATTTTGCTAGTAGTTGATGAAAATAGAATAGACGAGGCAATTACAAGACTCTCTAGAGTTGGCTTTGATAATGTTAAAGGTTATTTGAAAGGGGGTTTTTCATCTTGGCAAAATCATGGAAAGGAAGTGGCAGAAATAGAAACTGTAAGCGCAAATGATTTTAACAATAATTATTCTAACGATAATGTAAATGTTTTTGACGTGAGAAAATTAACGGAATACCAGTCTGAACATGTATTAGACGCAATTAATATCCCATTAAACAATATCCATAATTTTATTTCTGATTTTAATGTTGATGGAGAAAATTACATTCATTGTGCTGGGGGTTATCGTTCTATGATTGCAAACTCAATTTTAAAATCTCATGGTATACACAATTTAGTTGATGTTAGGGGTGGTTTTTCATCTATAAAAAAAACAAACATTAAAACAACTGAATATATTTGCCCAACTACTTTATAAAAATTTAATTATGAAAAACCTAACAAAAGAAGATTGGAAAAAATTAATTAATGAGACCGAAAATGCAGTGGTGATTGACGTAAGAACTCCTGAAGAATGTGCTGAAGGTACTCAGCCAAATGCTCTGCAAATTAATTTTTCTTCCCTTACTGATTTTCTTTCAGCTGTGAATTCGTTAGATAAGAAAAACTCATATTTTTTATATTGTAGAAGTGGTAATAGAAGTGCACAAGCATGTATGTATATGCACGATAAAGGATTTACAACTTATAATTTAATGGGGGGTATGTTAGCTTGGGATGGAGATATTGTACATTAGTTATAAATGACAAATTCAACCAAAAGTCACTGGGACAATATATATTCAACAAAAAAAATAAATCAAGTAAGTTGGTATCAAGCAGTTCCTCAAGTTTCTTTAGATTTCATTGATTCAATAAATTTATCAAAAGACTCTCCAATTATTGATGTTGGAGGAGGAGATAGCTTTTTGTGTGATAACTTAATAGAAAGAGGATATAAAAATATCACTGTTTTAGATATTTCAGATGTTGCAATTCAAAGAGCTAAAATTAGATTGGGAAAAAACTCAAATAAAGTAAACTGGATTGTTTCTGATATTTTAAATTTTAAGCCCCAAAAAAAATATGCTATTTGGCATGATAGAGCTGTTTTTCATTTTTTGAAAGATAATAACAATATTAAGACCTATATTAATTCACTATCAAATGGTTTGGCAAAAAATGGAAGATTGATTTTAGGAACTTTTGCAGAAAATGGACCAAAAAGATGCTGTGCTTTGGATGTAAAAAGATATTCTTTTAAAGAATTTAATAAATTATTTTCTAATATCTTTACTATTGTAAAAACTCAAAATTTAATTCACAGAACTCCATTTGAAACAGAACAGTCGTTTAATTTTATAGAAGGCATAAAAAAATGAATAAACAATTTAACACAATCTTACGTGAGAGAAGGTCTGTTTTCCCAATTCAATTTAATGGAGAAATTGTAGATGATTCCATTATTAAAGAAATTTTATTTAATGCTAATACTGCCCCAACCCATATGGTTACTCAGCCATGGTTGTATAAAATTTTTAGTAGCTCATCAAAATTAGACTTGGCTAATGAAGTGGTAAAATTAAAGTTTGGAAATGAAGTTCCTAAAAATGAGAGAGAAAATATAATTAAAAAGTTTAATCTTACTAGTCACGTAATTTGTATTTGTTTAGATAGGAGTGATGAAAGTCTAATACCTGAATGGGAGGAGATTGCAGCTGTTTCAATGAGTGTGCAAAATATGTGGCTGAC
>CAZJXE010000027.1:0-3454 GCA_964549835.1 uncultured Weeksellaceae bacterium | reverse complement strand
TTTGGCTTTGATGCCAATAGTCAACTACAACAAAACAGAACTCTATTTTTTGATGGAGAAAATAGAGAATATATTATATATGTTCCAGCAGTTTATGATGGGACACAAGCTGTGCCGCTCATGTTTAGTTTTCATGGTGGTGGAGGCATGTCTAATGATTTTATGAGTTATACTAATGATATGCGACCTCTTGCTGACACTGCCGGCTTTATAGCAATCTATCCTCAAGCAGCAGTAGATCCAACTGATGGCAGTTATTCTTGGCTACATAAAGCCCCCACTTCTCACAATGATATTTTTTTTATTGAAGCAATTATTGATTCTCTTTCTAATGAGTTTATGATCGATAATAATAGAGTTTACGCATGTGGTTATTCGGAAGGGGGGATTTTTTCCTATGAACTTGGATGTAGATTAAACAATAGGATTGCAGCAATTTCCTCGGTATCGGGCAGTATGTTAGTTGATTCATTTAGAGATAGCTATTATAATTTAGGATTTTGTTCTCCAGTACATCCAACAGCAATTCTTTTAATTCCAGGAACTGCTGATTTTAGTCCTCATTCTACATATGCTGGATTTCAGCCCTATTATATGTCTGCTGATGAAATTACATCATATTGGAGTACATATAATAATACTGATCCTAACCCAATAATAACTCCTTTACCAAACACAAACACTTCAGACGGCAGTACAGTAGAAGAAAGAATTTGGGAAAATGGAGATAATTGTGTAGCCGTTAAAGAACTTAAAGTAATTAATGGAGATCATGATTGGCCAGGAAGCAGTGGTAATATGGATATTATTGCAACCAATGAAATATGGAACTTTGTTTCTCAATATGATATTAATGGATTAATAAATTGTTCTTCAACAAATCACGAAGATTTATTAAATGTTGATTCCAAAATTTTATTAAAAGTTACTGATGTGATTGGCCGAGAAACAATAGCTAAGAACAATCAAATTTTATTTTTTATTTATAATGATGGAACAATCGAAAAGAAATATTTTTCAAAATAAATTTTAAATACTTCCAAAATATATTATTGTTGGAATAAATATTAAACAACAAAAAATAGAAAAACTTTTAGAGCTTGATTCCATTGAATGCCAATAAGCAATAATTAGTAGAGGAATTTGAAAAGGCATTCTTACTAAAGCCTGACTTTTTGTAAAGCCTAATGCTTCTTGTGGTATTTCTGACAAATAAAGATATATGTTAGCGGGAAAAACAGCGATAAGTAATAAAATAATTCCCCAAGAAGCATAAAATCTTGTTTTATGAAATAAAAGTAAAAAGCCAAATGCTATTTCAAAAAATCCACTTATTAAGACCAATTCTTTTTTGAATGGTAAAAAAGGAGGCATTATTTTTAAAAAGAAGTCTGGGTCTGTGAAGTGTCTTATTCCAATGACAATATATAACAAACTCATTATGTAAATTGTTAGATTCTTAAAATGAGAAATTGTTAGCATTGATTTTTTTTCAAAAATATAAAATTTCAAATCCTAAATTTTAAATTTACATTATGGAAAAAATACAATCAATAAATTTAAAAGATAAATTTTCAAAGTTTGATAAGCAATGGACCCCTTATATTATTGGAGAGTTAAATAACCAATATGTAAAACTTTGTAAGATGAAAGACAATTTTGTCTGGCATAAGCATGAAAATGAAGATGAATTATTTATGGTTTTTAAAGGGACTCTTTTTATGGACTTCAAAGATGGAAAAACCGTAGAGGTTGGTGAAGGAGAAATTCTTATTGTTCCAAAAGGTGTTGAACATCGTCCTAGAACTAATGGAGAGATTGTTTATAATCTATTATTTGAGCCTAAAAGCACAGCACATACAGGTAAAACATCAAGCGATTTAACAGTTGATAAATTGGACTGGATATAAAAAAAGGGATACTTATGTACCCCTTTAAAAGTTTGATTTTATTTAATATTTATTTGGCTTTTAGATAACCAAAAATTGCAATTAGGTAAACAACAATATCTGGTATTATCATATCTACACCAAAGTTCATTAAGGGTTCATTTGAAAATATAGTAAAGAACACAAACATTAAAACTGTTGTTCCTATAATATATGCAAGTAATATTTTTTTTGCAGTTTCTAAACTTTCGTTTCTGCATAAAATACATATTAACCCAATAATTAAAATTGCGGGAAATAATCCGTAATGCATTATTTCTACCATTCTTGCTGCCTCTTGAATTTCTGTGTTAAGCATCATTGGTATCATATCTTTAATTGCAAAAGCCATTACAAGTGACATTAAAATATTAAAGACACCAACTATTGTTAAGGAAATTTTTGTTTTCATTTTTTTACTGTTTTGTTATCTTCAATATTACAAAAAAATACTAACTCTCTTTTTGTATTATTGTAAACAAATTATGAAAAGAATAGTCCCATTTATAATAAGTATTTTAATTTTTCAAACTTTAAATGCCCAGAATTATAAGCAAATGCTAGATCACAGCAGTGAATGGCAGCTTACGGTGTGTAATAATGGTTGTATAACTGATATATATTATACTGATGGAGATACAACTTATAATAATAGTAATTACAAAATCTTAAATGGTTACCATTATATTTCCAAAACTTTTTGGCTTAGAGAAAATATTCAAAATGAACAGGTTTATCTTTCATTTTTGCAAAACAACATAAGAAAAGAAGTTGTTTTATATGATTTTGACCTGCAACAAGGAGACTCAATTGATATTAAAAACCCAATAAGTCCTTTTCTTTCAAATCCTGGCTTTTATATTGTTGATTCTATAGTTAGTCAACAACTTAATGATGGTCTTTTTTATGACTTTTTCTACCTTTCTTCTTTATCACCACTCATTAACGAATCAGCAGTTTGGGTAGAAGGAATAGGTTCATTAAGTTTAATAAATGCCCCAGGAGGAACTCCAAATGTAAATGGATCAGGTAAATTAAGTTGTTATTTTAATAATGGGACTTTAATTTATTCGCAATTAGACTCTATATCTTCTTGTATTTATGCTAATCCAAATTTAGATTATAATAATATTGATTATAATAAGGATATCAGTATTGAATATATCTCTGATTTCTTTGGCAGAAAAGTTAATTTAAATTATAATATGCCTGTTCTCATTTATTATAGTGATGGAACTGTTGAAAAGCGGATAATTCTTAAATAGAATTTTATTAAAAATTTATTTAGACTAATTATAAATTACTGATAATCAGTTATTTAGAATGATTCTAAGCTTTTTTTTCTTATCTTTACAAAAAAAAGAAAGAAATGTTAAAGTCAGTATCTACATGTTTAAGTTGCGAGAACTTAGTTGAGAATTTCAAATGTAAATTACATCAGATAGAGGTAGAATTGAATAATGTTTGTGACTCACACATATTCAAACCTTCTTTAAATAAAGATTCATCATGTAACAATTGTAATA
>CAZJXE010000026.1:0-10189 GCA_964549835.1 uncultured Weeksellaceae bacterium | reverse complement strand
AGCAAACTTTAATAGTTAAAATAAGTTTAAATTTATAAATTCGCATTCATAAAACATCAAAAAGATTAAACTTAATGGAATCATTTAAAAAACTTAATAATATAATAGGTTGGTCTGTATTTGCAATAGCTAGCTTTGTGTATCTTTCTACTATTGAACAAACTGTTAGTTTTTGGGATTGTGGAGAGTATATTGCAACTGCTTATAAATTAGAAGTTGGTCACCCGCCGGGAGCACCCTTATTTCAATTATTAGGTAGAATATTTTCTCTTTTTGCTGAACCAGCAACAAGCCAAGTAGCTATTGCTATTAATGTAATGTCTGCATTGTGTAGCTCTTTCACAATATTATTTCTTTTTTGGACGATTACAGCATTTGGAAAAAGATTACTCTCAAGAAGTGAAGAAAAAAACAATGATTCATTTAAGTCAATATCAATTCTTGCCGCTGGAGTAGTTGGAGCACTAACATATACATTTACAGATTCTTTCTGGTTTTCAGCAGTTGAAGGTGAGGTTTATGCAATGTCTTCATTCTTTACAGCAATTACTTTTTGGTGTATTTTAAAATGGGAAGAAGAAGCTGATAAGCCATCATCAAGTAGATGGCTAGTACTAATTGCATATTTAATAGGTCTTTCTATTGGTGTTCATTTATTAAGTTTACTTACTATTCCTGCGATGGGAATGATTTATTACTACAAAAAATACGAATATTCCAAGTCAGGAGCGATAAAGGCATTTATAATTTCAATGGCTGTTTTAGGTTTTGTCCAGGGCATTTTAATACCAAGTGCCGTAAGCCTTATTTCATCATTTGAGCTTTTCTTTGTTAATTCAATTGGACTTCCATTTAACTCAGGAACAATAATATATTTTTTAACAATTATTGCACTGATATCTTTTGGTTTAGTTTATACAAAAAATAAAAATAAACCCATCTATAACACATTAATTTTATCATTTATGATGTTGTTAATTGGTTATTCTTCATTTGCCGTTCTTGTTGTTAGATCCAATTCTAATCCTCCTATTGATGAAAATAATCCAGAAGATGCCGTAGGATTACTTTCATATCTAAAACGTGAACAATATGGAAGCTGGCCAATTGTATATGGCCAATATTTTAATGCAAAATTGGATAATAAAAAACCATATCTTGATGGTAACCCAACATATGCTAAAGATGAGAAAAAGGGAAAATATGTAATTATTGATGATAGAAAAAAATCTATACCAAATTATAGTGATAAATACAAAACATTTTTCCCAAGAATGTGGAGTAATACTCAATCACGACATGCTAATGGATACAAACAATGGGCGGGATTAAGAAATACAGAACGAACACCAACATTTAGCCAAAATCTAAAATTCTTTTTTAGTTATCAAATAGGCTGGTCATATTTAAGATACTTCATGTGGAACTTTGCTGGAAGGCAAAACGACTATATGAACATGGATGGAAACTCTCTAAATGGAAATTGGGAGAGTGGTATATCTTTTATTGATAATGCAAGGCTAGGAACTCCAAATGATACTATAGCTCCGGACCACCTTGCAAAAAATAAAGCAAAAAATCATTACTATTTTTTGCCACTTATTCTTGGGCTTATCGGAATGTTTTTTCATTTTAAAAAACATAATCATGATGCCTTAGTTGTTTTACTTTTCTTTTTATTTACTGGAGTACTTATCATTATATACTTAAATGTAGTTCCTTTTCAGCCAAGAGAAAGAGACTATGCCTATGTAGGTTCTTTTTATGCATTTTCGATTTGGGTCGGAATAGGTCTTTTAGCGATTTATGATTTCTTAAAACAAAAAACAAATGCGAGAAATAGTATAATAGCAGCTACAACAATTTCAATGCTTATCTCACCAGTTTTATTAGCATCTGAAAATTGGGATGACCATGACAGATCTGGTAGATACACAGCCTTAGAAGTAGCCAAAAACTATTTAAATTCATGTGCAAAAAATGCAATTCTTTTTACAAATGGAGATAATGATACATTTCCACTTTGGTATGCTCAAGAGGTAGAAGGAATAAGAACAGATATCAAAGTTGTGAACTTATCATTATTTAACACTGATTGGTATATTGATCAAATGAAACGAGCTTCATATGAAGCTGCACCTATTCCTTCTTCTTTAGAACATAATGATTACAGAAGAGGAACAAGAGATTATACAATAATTCAGGAAAAATTTAAGGAGCACAAAGATGTTGATCAGGTAGTTAAATTTATAAATAGTAAAAATTCAAAAGCTATGCTAAACACTTCAGCTGGCTTGAAAAATTATTGTCCAACTAAAAAATTAAAACTCAAAGTTGATAAAGAAAAGGCTAAAGAATTTGTTCCTATTGAATTTCAAAATAAAATAGTTGATGAACTTAAATGGAAACTTAAAGGAAACGGAATTTACAAAAATAAATTAATGGTTCTTGACATATTAGCTAACTTTAATTGGGATAGACCAATATATTTTGCAATTACTGTTGGTAGAGACAATTTTATGGGGCTTGAAAAATACTTTCAACTTGAAGGGCTTGCATACAGACTAGTTCCATATGTTTCAAATTCTTCTGATGGTCAAACAGGAACAATTAATACAGAAATTATGTATGATAATTTAGTCAATAAATTTAAATGGGGTGGATTAAATAATTCTGACTTATATTTTGATGAAACAAATACAAGAATGGTAATGAACTACAGAAATAATTATTCTAGACTTGCTGAAAATTTATTTTCTAAAGGAGATACTTTACGAGCAGTTCAAGTGGTTGATAAATGTATTAGTGAGTTCCCAAGAGAAGTTGTTAATTTAACCTATTTTACAATACCGATAATTGATATTTATTATAAAGCAGGTGAATTTAAAAAAGGAGATGATTTATTTGCAACTATGATTGATGATTATTTTAAAGAGTATTATTACTTATCAGATTTTGAAAGGGGAAGTGGTGTCAAGCAAAATCTGAATATTTCAACTCAAGTACTGGGAAGCCTAACTAGAGTACTACAAATACATAAAAGAGATGATACGTCCTTTAATTATTTACAAGAAGATGATAAATATTTTAGATCAAATGACAATACCCCTAAAGAGGAAATTAATTATTCAACATACAGGATTAATACTTTTTTAGATGAATTCTATGCGCTTCAGTAAATCTTGTTTGTAAGAATACCAAAATTTGTTCAAAGGATTTTTCCATCAATTATATGGAAAAACAAAACTCAAACTAAACAGATCTGGCTAACATTTGATGATGGGCCTGAAAAAAACGTAACAGAGTTTATCCTTTCTGTTTTAAAAGAACTAGATATCAAAGCTACATTTTTCTTAGTTGGTGAGCAAATAATTAAATTTCCGGAGCTAACTAAAAAAATTCTTAAAGACGGTCATTACATTGGAAATCACTCACTTTCTCATATTAATGGGTTTAAAGCAAATAACCAAAAGTATCTCTACGATGTAGAAATGGGAGAAAAATTAGTAAATGAAAAAAAAGTTGAATTAGGAGTGGAACGAAAAAATAAAATTTTTAGGCCTCCTTTTGGAAGGATAAAACCAAGTCAAATCAAATTATTAAAAACTAAATATAAAATTATAATGTGGGATGTTTTTAGCTGGGATTTTAAAAAACGAATTTCTCATCAAAAACTGTATAATAATATAATTAATAATGTTAGTCCGGGATCAATAATTGTTTTCCATAACAATATAAAAAGCTTTGATAATTTATCTAAGTCTTTAAAAAGTATACTGATTCAATTAAAAGATAATGGCTATTCCTTTTCAACTACTTGGTAGCAATACAAAAATAATCAAGACAATTTTCTGTAGAATCTAGTATTGAGTAATCATCTACCTTAACTAAAGAAACTACATTTTCATTATCAGATTTAAGTTTTTTCCTATTAAATCTATTTAAGATATCATATGGGACCTGTAGGATCCATCTTGGTAGTATATATTGAAAATTAAAAATATCAAATCTTGTAATTTTTTTAACAGATTCTTTGTTTTTCTTATAATATTCCATTACAAGATCATTTCCGTATACCCCATTAACTTGAGTTTTAGCAAAATATTTGCTTAAAATATCCTTCATTTCAAAAGGTGTGTATTCTCTGATGTGCCATGGATTTCTTGAAAGAGACATTAATTTGTTTGGTGTTGTCAATAATAATTTTCCTCCAGGCTTAAGAACTCTAAAAATCTCCTTTAAAAAATAATGATCATCTTGTATATGTTCAATTACCTGAAAGGTAACTACAAAATCTATACTATTAGCTTCTATATTTAATAATGGTGGTATTTCCATTTTATGAAAAACAATATCATTATTCTTTTTTATTTCTTCGGAAATAAATGTGTCAAACTTATCAACTCCAATATATTTTTTAGAAAACTTAACTAATTCACTAATACCATAGCCCTCACCACAACCTATTTCTAAAACTGTACCCGAAATAAGCTTAGAAGCTTCTTTGTATGCAATCATATGTCTTTGAAAAATTACATTTTCTGAAGGGTCAAGATGTGAGCTTCTTTCAGCTGTTTGCATTATTTATTGTTTTATATTTTGCAAAAATAAGAAAACTATAATCCCAATTCTAATAAAACAGGGCAGTGATCAGAATGTTTAGCTTGTGATAAAATAACAGATCTTTTAAAATTAGGAAGCAACTCTTTTGCAAGCATTATATAATCAATTCTCCATCCTAGATTTTTTACTCTTGCATTTGCTCTATAACTCCACCATGTATAATTATGTGGCTCACTATTATTAATTCTAAATGAATCTATAAAACCACTGGAAATAAATTTGGAAACCCAATCTCTTTCTTCAGGTAAAAATCCTGAGGTATTTTTATTTCTTGTTGGATTATGAATATCAATAGATTTATGACAAATATTATAATCTCCACATATAATTAGATTTGGTATTGTTTTTTTGAGGCTCTCAACATAATCCTCAAATAGTTTAAGAAACTTAAACTTAAATTCTTGTCTTATATCTCCACTACTTCCAGAGGGAAAATATACACTCATTACTGAAAAACCATCATAATCTGCTCTTATTATTCTGCCTTCAAAATCAATAATTTCAATTCCACAGCCATATTCTATATTTTTAGGTTCTTTCTTGCTTAAAATTGCTACTCCACTATAACCTTTTTTGTTTGCAGAATGAATATATGAACTAAAACCTATATCATTAAAGACTTGTTTATCGAATTGTTCAGGCATCGCTTTAATTTCCTGAAGACATACTATATCTGCATCAACAGATTGTAGCCAGGTTGGCAAGTCTTTCTTAATAGCTGCCCTAATCCCGTTAATATTATATGTTATAATTTTTGTAATAGCTACTTTAATTTAAATTCAGTCTCAGATGTAAAAACTCCATCAATAAATATCTTAACTAAATACTCACCTTCAATAAGCGGAATATAACGTTGCCAGTCTAAGCAAACAAACAGCCTTTTGTTTTCATATTCAACTGAAGTACGAGCTGAAAACATCATATTATCACCATTAACAATAGTATCTGAAGAGGATAAAATATTATCTTGTGAGTCTATAAATTGAATTAAAACTTCTTTTTTACCAGCATCTGCAATAAGGTTTGCTGATATATAAAAACATGTCCTAAGTGTTTGTGTCTTAGAAGCAGATCTAGTTGAAACTTCTTTACCTGTGCTTCTGTATCTAAATGGTTCAACTGAAATATCTTTAATTTTTAATGTTGAACCCATATTTACTTTTTCAGATAATTGCAAGTTAGTTTTATTGAGCTTATAATTCTTCCAGTTAATATCTTTGTTGACTTTAATTACACTATCTTTTTCTGAACTTAATCTTTCTGTTACAGTGTATAAAGAGTCTATATCTTTAATATAGTTTTGAGAAATTCTTTTAAGATTTTCAATCTTTACTCTAGCTTCTTTTAAATCGTTTTTTGTTCTTATTAAATTTCTAATTTCTGCTATTTGCTTCTGAATTAAAGAATCCTTTTGAAACAGTTGATCATTAAGATCTCCGTATTCTTCAAGAAGATCATCATGTTCATCTATTAAGTCATCAAGCTCGTCTCGTAAAATATTCTTTTGTTCAATAAATTGGATTTTAAGATCCATCTGATGTTCCATTGTTTTCTTTTGATAAAACATAAAAAAAACAAGTGTAGTAATTACAAGAAATAAAAAAACTATTACTTTTTTATTCTTTAAATTTAATAGAAGAGCTTTTAATCTATTCATTTAGTATATAAACTGAAATCAAAATTAAATATTGTTTAATAATTTGACATGTACAATTATACAAAAAACGGAACACTTTTTTGAGTGTTCCGATGTGTGGGCCTAGCAGGGCTTGAACCTGCGACCCCTTGATTATGAGTCAAGTGCTCTAACCAGCTGAGCTATAGGCCCTCCTTCATAAAAAGGTATTGCAAATCTATCAAAATTGTTGAATTATAGTTGGTTTATTTTAATGAAATATATTAACTCAACAATCTAAATTCAGAATATAAAAAAACTATTTTTCTTGACACAATTCAATCAGAACTCCAAGAGTGTCTTTTGGATGAAGGAAACAAATTAGCTGATTATCAGCACCTTCTTTTGGAGTATCGTTTAAAACACGAATACCTTCGTTTTTTATTCTTTGAATCTCAAAATATATATCATTAACTTTAATAGCAATATGATGAATTGAAGTATTATTATTAGCTAAAAATTTAGATATATGATTTTCCTTATCATTTGATTCAATAAGCTCAATCTTTGATTCTCCCAAATCAAAAAAAGAGGTTAAAACATCTTCTGACTCCACATATTCTGTTTTATAATGAGCTTTACCCAAAATAGATTTAAAAATTGAATTTGCCTTTTCTATATCATTTACTGCAATGCCTATATGTTCAATTTTTTGCATATTAAAAAATCCAATAATTAGTATGTCGATTATGCTGAAATGCAGGAATATAAAATGATAAAGTAATCTCATGAGTTCCATATGTTGAACTCATAATATTAGATGACAATTGATAATCATAAGAATATCCTATATGTAAATTATTTGCTTTCACTCCAAAGCTTAAAGAAGTTGTTCCGTCAGATCTATATCCCAAACCAAACCAATTATCTTTAAGATATTTAATTCTACTTACAAAATCATAAACTGAACTATAAGAAGATGAATTTCTAATAAGTAAAATCGGTTCAAATTGCCAATCATTATTTATTATATCAAAATTGTATGATAGAAGTGAGAAAAATATTCTCTCTTGAATATTTCTACCAAAACTAGTTTTACCAATAGTTTGATTAGATTGTACCAAAACCTCACCATCAAAAGATGATTGTATCATATTAACACAAGACAGGCCAATAGAAAGTCGTTCATTATATAAATATACTCCTGAAGAAAAGTCAATTGATCCAGAGCTGTATGTTGACTCAGAAAAAGCAGGATCTCTATTTTCAGGTAGATCTTCTAAATCAAAATTAATTGAATAGTACATTAAGCTAGGCGCAATACCAAATGATAAAAATGTTTTATTGGAATTTAGAGGAACATGAAAAGCATAGGTTGCCTCTACATCTACTTTCATTGCTGGAGAAGTAAGTTCATAATTAAAAATTCCTCCAAATGCAGAGTTTTGGTTGACTAATTTATGATAAGATATAGAAGAAGAAAATGGCGCACCTTCAAAACCCAACCATTGCTGTCTAGTTTGTAAAACTAACGGATTATAAGTTTTACTACCCGAAACAGCAGGATTAAAAACAATTTCATTATTGTAAAATTGAGTGAAATGTGTCTGTTGTTGAGCTATCAACATCAGTGTTGAATTTACAAAAATTAATATTAGAAATATAACTCTCATTAACGTACTATAGTTAAGGTTCCTTTGTAAACATCATTTATTTCTTCGACACTAATAATATAATAATATGTTGCTGATCGTAAAATATTACCATTCATATCAATTCCACTAAAAGCATCATTAATAGAGTTTTGATAATTTCTTTTTCTAAATACTTGATGTCCATTTTTAGAAAATATTTCCACTAAAGCATTTGGATATATATTAATGTTTTCAATTTCCCATATGTCATTAATGCCATCATTATTTGGGGAAAAAACTTTTTTTGGATCCAAACAATTATTTATTTC
Organism: uncultured Weeksellaceae bacterium; assembly: GCA_964549835.1. Taxonomy (GTDB): domain Bacteria; phylum Bacteroidota; class Bacteroidia; order Flavobacteriales; family BACL11. The sequence continues at coordinate 1,988 of CAZJXE010000026.1, read as the reverse complement.
AGTCTTAATTGTAACAGTGTCAAAAGTAAAGCATGAATTGTTATCTTCAATTTCTACAAAATAAGTTCCGGGTATTAAATTATTAATGGATGAAGATGAAGAGTCAATATAAGTCGTATTGTAATCATTTGACCATATAAATTTATAAGGTGGATGTCCATCGCTAACAAATACTCTGGCCTTAGCAGACTTATCATCTTTACAAATAACACCATCAAAAGAAGAGAAGGTTTTCATTGCAGGAGTTGGTGAAATACTTAAAAACTCTGTTACTTCACAACCATTGTTATCAGTTATTGTAATTGAATATGGAAGCATAGAGTTTGGCTGTAAATTATAGGTATTTGGAGACGTATCTCCATTAGACCATAATGTTGAGTATGGAGGAGTTCCACCAATAATTTCAGTTAAAACATCAGCAGAATCTTCTTCATTACATTGCCCAGAGACATCAAAAATTGCATTTATTTCAGAAGTTTGTTCAATAACAATTGTGTCTTTTGGATTTCCATAAATATCTAAGTTTGAACACAATAATTGTGAACTGGTATCTCCGGGGATAATGTTACTTACAATAGTTAGAATATAATTGCCAGCAAATAATGAGGATAAATTAGTTGAATTACTAGAAAAACCATTAGGGCCAGTCCACCAAAAAGATATATTTGGATCATTAAAACTAATGTCTATTGATCCGGTGTTTTCTGAATAACAATTTACGTGTGTATAGCTATCTAGATTAAATTGACATTGTCCAAAAAGCGTAAATTTTGCTGAGAATAAAAAAAATAAAATAAGTATAAATCTCATCTAATTAAAATAGTACACAAATATAAGAAAAATGCCCGCTAAGAGCGAGCATTTTGAGGTATCGAGCGGATTCGAACCGCTGTAGATGGTGTTGCAGACCACTGCCTAACCGCTCGGCCACGATACCAAAAAGGATAGCAAATTTAAAGATTCATTACAATATAACAAAATTGGTATTTAAATTAAATTAATTTAAATTGTTCATAGTTAAATCAATTCCAATACTACAAAATGAATAAATTATTTTTTTTGCTTTATCTATATTTGTTCCAAGATCTATTAGTTGCTCTTCATCCCATTGTGATAAAACATAATCAGACTGAAAACCCTTTGTAAAATCGTTGCCAATGCCAAATCTTAGACGAGGATATAGATCGTTGCCTAAAATTTCAGAAATATTTTTCAAACCATTGTGCCCACCGGAAGATCCTTTTGCCCTGAGTCTCAATTTACCATAAGGAAGAGCAAGGTCATCAGTAACGATTAATAAATTAGAAGGCTCTATTTTTTCAGCTTTTAACCAATAATTTACCGCCTTACCACTAAGATTCATGAACGTATTAGGTAATAACAAAACTAATACTTTTCCTTTGTATTTGATTTTACACAAAGATCCATACTTATTAGAAACAAAATCACATTCTGCTTCCAAAGAAATAGATCTTAAAATATCAAAACCTATGTTGTGTCTGGTATTTTTATACTCTGCACCAGGATTACCTAATCCGACAATTAAGAACTTCACTTTTAATTGTCTTGACTATCCTCTGCTGGTTTTTCCTCTGCTGGTTTTTCCTCTGCTGATGCCCCTGCAGCAGCTTCTCCTTCAGCTCCTTCTGCTTCTTCACCTTCTAACTCTTCTTCTACCTCTTCTTCGATTGCAGCTCTAGCAGTCTTAACTCCAACAACAACTGCATTATCAGGTGCTAAAAAATAATAATCTTCAGATCTAAGATCTTTTATATAAATAAATTGACCAATTCTTAATTCAGAGATATCAACTTCTATTGCATCAGGCAATTTAGAGGGAATTGCTCTAGTAATAATTTTATTTCTTCTAAAAAGTAGATTCCCCCCATTTCTAACACCTATTGACATTCCATTTAAAACTACAGGGATTTCAACTGTAACTTCTTTATCATCAAAAACTTCAAGAAAATCTATATGAAGTATTTTAT
>CAZJXE010000025.1:0-10412 GCA_964549835.1 uncultured Weeksellaceae bacterium | reverse complement strand
GATAGCAAGAGAACATAAGGGAAAGGGTTAAAATTGTAAAAATTGATTTTTTCATTTTTGTGTATAGTTTTGGTTAGTGGGATTAATATAGTTAATTATTTGATTGCAAATGTTATAATTAAGTTATTAAACTCCTTTTAATATTAAAACAACACCTGAAACAACAAGGATTAGAGAAATTATAGAGTTTACGATGACTATACCTTTTCCTGACAATAATGTTTTAAATCTATTGGCGACAGATATTTTGAGTAAATCCGTGATAAAGTATGACAGCAATACTATTGAAAAAAACAAAACAAAGCTTGTAAATGACTTTCCGCTTGCAGGAGAGGAAACGATAGTCACTCCGCCCCAAAAAATAAAAACCCCCACATTCAAAATGTTGATTGCAAAACCTTTTGCCGCAAGTCCAAAATAGTTTTCTTTTGATTCTTGAATGTCTGGTTGGTCTTTGCTTTTCTTAGCTCTGTTTATCCAAGAAAAAAGGCCATATAAAAGTAGTATTGTGCCTCCTAAAACAAACAACCCTTGTTTGTTTTGTTCGTCTTCTAAAAGCTGAAAACTTCCTAAGTAACATACGCCGATGAAGCATACATCAGCAAACATAACCCCTAAGTCAAACGCAACTGCTGCTTTAAATCCTTTGGTAATGCTAGTTTCTAGAAGAACCCAAAATACAGGACCCATAATAAAGGCAGTAAAAAAACCTACTGTAATTGGAGTTAAAAGATTGAAATCCACTATTGATCGTAAATATAATTAACAACACCTCCAACAGAAATGCTTTCGGTTATTTTATCTGTTTTTTCATGGACATTAATAATACCCCCAAATTTGCTATTTGCTTCAAGTTCTTTGGTTGCAGAAACATTAAGGACTCCTCCTGTTGTTGAGCTTGCATATGTTTCTGTTGTTGTTAATTTTTCAGCGTTAATTTCGCCACCCGTTGATGCTGTAGTGTCGTGATATTCTGCTTTGCCTGAAAGATTTATATTAGCTCCGGTTGCTGCAGTGGTGTTAAGTGTGTTAAGGTTAATCAAAAAGTTTTGTGTTGAGCCTGAGTTGGCTTTTACATTTAAGTCTGCTTGTTTCAATGTGTCTTTAGAAAAAACATTTGATCCTTCATGTGAAATTATGTTGTACAGAGTTTTATAGTAAAGGGTAACCTTTGTTCTGTCTCCAGAAAACCTGCGTTCTAAATTTAATCTAATTTTTAAGTCTCCGTTCTTGTTTTTGACAACTACGAAGCTTGTGTTTTTTCCTGTAATTTCCACCTTATTCTCTTCTGATTTTACAAGCTCAAGGTTTATTCCATCATAAACGGCGACCTTTGAAAAGTCTCCTAAATCTCTGTCAATATTTAATTGAGAGAGGGCTGGAATTGTAAAAAATAATAGTATATAAATAGTGTGTTTCATTTCTTAAAATTATTAAATAATTATAAAATCTAGATGCTTTTTAATTAAATCTGCCTTTTTTACTTCAACTGTAATGCTATCGCCTAGCTGGTATTTCTTCTTGTTTTTCTTTCCAATTAATGAGGCTTCTTCGCTGCTATAGTAATATTTATCATCGTTAATGTCTTTAACATATACCATTCCTTCACATTTATTTTCTTCTAACTCAACGTATATGCCCCAGTCTGAAACACCTGATATTATTCCATTGAAACTCTCTCCAATTTTATTCTGCATAAATTTTATTTGCATAAATTTTATGGAATCTCTTTCTGCTTTTACAGCATTGTTTTCCTGTTCCGAACAGTGGATTGCCTTTTTTTGTAGATTTTTATCCATCTTACCATAAGTTTTGTCTAATATGTCTTGTAACAATCTATGAACTATTACGTCAGGATATCTTCTTATTGGGGAGGTAAAATGAGTGTAGTTTACAAATGCTAATCCATAGTGGCCAATATTATTGGTAGAATATTCTGCTTTACTCATGCTTCTAAGAGCTAACGATTCAATAAGGTTTTGCTCTTCCTTTCCTCTAATTTGATCTAATAATTTGTTTAAAGATTTTGATATTCCTTTTGAACTAGTAAGATCTAATGTATATCCAAAACTTTTAACAATGTGTTTTAAGGATTTTAATTTTTCATTGTCCGGAAGATCATGAACTCTATAAATATATTTTTGCTTCTTAATTTCTGTAAAAAGTTCAGCCACTTTCTTGTTTGCAATTAACATAAATTCCTCAATAAGCTTATTGGCATCTTTACTTTCTTTTGTAAAAACTCCTACAGGTTCCTTTTTTTCGTTTAGCTTAAAATAAACTTCTTTTTTATTAAAATTAATAGAGCCTTTTTTTTCTCTTTTTTTTCTTGTTTCCTTTGCTATTTGATCCATTACTAGCATTGCTTCAACAATTTCATTATCTATAGTGTACTGCTGACCTGTTAATGAGTTTTCCTTACTTATTTTATTTTTTTTTGTTTCAATAATTTCTTGTGCTTCTTGATAAGAAAATCTGTGGTTACTTTTTATAATAGTCCTCCCAAACCAGTGTTCCTTTATATTACCTTTTTTATCTATAATTACGGAGGTGGAGAACGTTAGCTTTTCTTCATTTGGTCTTAGAGAACATACTTTATTTGAGAGTTTCTCTGGCAACATTGGAATTACCCTGTCTACCAAATAAATTGAAGTTGCTCTATCGTATGCTTCTTTATCTAATAATGTTCCTATTTGTACATAATGTGATACGTCCGCAATGTGAATTCCTATCTCATAACTTTCTTCATCAATTTTTTTAAAAGAAAGTGCATCATCAAAATCTTTTGCATCTACTGGATCAATAGTAAAGGTTAGTATATTTCTATAATCTCTTCTTTTTTTTATTTCTTCATCTGAAATTTTTTCACTTATACTTTTAGTATATTCTAATACTTCATGAGGAAAGGATAAATTAATATTATTTTGGGTCAGAATTGAGTCAATTTCTGTTTCATGTTCCCCAGGTTTTCCTAAAACTTTTTTTATTTTTCCAATAGGGGAAAGGTCTTGTTTTTTCCATTCTAATATTTTTACAAGAACCTTATCTCCATCTTCAGCATCCCCTATATTAATGCTTGGAATAAATATATCTGTGTGAATTCTTTTATCGTCAAGAATTGTAAAAGCAAAATTTTTATTAATTTGAATAATTCCTACATATTCATTCTTTTCTCTTTTTATTAAAGAAATAATATTACCTATATAAAATCCTTTTCTCTTTCTGCTAAGTATTTCGAATTCTACTAAGTCTCCATGTAAAAAATTAATAATGGAATCCTTTAATTTAATTATATGATTAATCTTATCACAGTCAATTATAGGATCTCTTTTATTGGAAAAGTTAATTATCCCTTGAAATAATTTATTACTACTTTTTTTTCTATTGTAGTTTTTCATTTAATGCAAAAGTATAACTAAAATTACTATAGAATGTTTAATGATTTTTTACTTATAAACATTTAATATTATAATTATAATAAATTTTAAAATAGATTGAATATATATTATAGTATGTTAGTATATACAATAACTTTTTTTTAAAAATTTGTTTTTAATAATATTAATAACATATTAATATTTAATAAACATAATAATTACAGCTAAATATTTATTTATCAATATCTTAAATAGTATATTAACAATAAGAAAGGATTTAAAAAAGTAAAAAAACTTAAAAAATAAAAGTTAAATAAGTTTTAAAAAACAGCTAAAGAACTTTGATAACTTTTTTATTAAAAATGAAAACTACATCTAAAAAAAAATAAAAGACTGTTAAGTGCATTTTATTAAACAATATAAACAACCAACAAACAAGTTATGAATATATCAATAGGTAATGATCACGCAGGAGTAGATTATAAAAATTATATAATTGAAAATTTAAATGATAAACATGATATAAAAAATCATGGCACAGATACTGAAAGCAGTGTTGATTATCCAGACTTCGCACACCCAGTTTCATCAGATGTAGATAATCAAATAAGTGACTTAGGAATATTAATTTGTGGAAGCGGAAATGGAGTAGCTATGACAGCAAATAAGTATAAAAATGTAAGAGCTGCACTATGTTGGAATGAAGAATTAGCTGTTTTAGCAAAACAACATAACAATGCTAATATTGTTTGTATTCCAGCGAGATTTATTTCAAAAGAAGAAGCTTTACAAATTGTAAAATCTTTTATTCAAACTGGATTTGAAGGAGGGAGACATGAAAGAAGGGTTAATAAAATTTAGATGACTATAACTAAAACATTTTATGAATTAGACACAGAAGATCTTTATCAAATATTAAGATTAAGATCTGAAGTTTTTGTAGTGGAACAGGATTGTGTATATCAAGATATAGATAATAAAGATCAGAACGCTATTCATCTTTATTATAAAGAAAACAGTGAAATAGTAGCCTACACAAGAATATTTAAAGCAGGAGATTATTACGAAAACCCGTGTATTGGTAGAGTTGTAGTTTCAAAAAAAAATAGAGGAAAAGATCTTGGAAAAAAAATAATGATAGATTCTATAGAATATATAAAACAAAATATAAAAGGAAAAAAAATAGAACTATCAGCCCAAAAATACCTCGATAAATTTTACAAAGATTTAGGTTTTTATAAAATAGGAGAAGACTATCTTGAAGATGGAATACCACATCAAAGAATGCTTTTTGATTTAGTCTGATAAAATTAAAATTTCCACACGCCTATCCTTATCTTCACCTCCTCCTAAAGGATATTTATGGGCCATTCCCTCGTAGGACATTCTTGATTTTTTGACACCTTTTTTTAATAAATAATCATAAACATATTTTGCTCTTGCAATAGAAAGATTTCTTTTATTTGTTTTACGATCAAGAGCGTCAAGCACACCTTCAGTACAACAAACATGACCCTGGATTACGAAAGAAAAAGTTTCCTTTTTTAAAGTTTCAGCAATATCATCTAGAGTTTTTTTAGAGAGCCGAGTTAAATAACTATATCCTGTGATGAATAATACATTTTCAAGTATAATTTTATTTTCTTTTTTTTCTACCTCGTCTACTATTTCTTCTTTTTTTTCAGGGTAGCTTATTACAATATCCACTCTTCTGTTTAAAGCTCTAATAACCGAGGAATCAGTTTCATCTACAACATTTAAAAGTAGTTCTCCACGCCCATCAACCGTCGAAATTTTTTCTGGAAAAAAAGACGCTTGACTGAAGATTTCTTTAATAGCATCAGCTCTGTTTTGAGATAAAGTCAAATTATAATTATTAGTGCCTCTATCATCACAAAAGCCATAAATTTCAATTTTTAAAACATCTTCTTTTGTATTTGAGGACAGAAACTTTTGGAGTCTAGTTGTTTCTGTTTTTGTAAGATTATAAACGTCAGTATCAAAATATACAGAGTGTTCAATATTAAATTGAGAGTATAAATTACACACAAAAAGAAAACAAAAAAGTATATAAAAATTTTTCAAGACAACACTTTTTTTCTGAAAGACAAAAGTAATGATTTCACACATTCTTCTACTTGAACAAAACTAACTTTATCTGAACCAAAGTACACAAATACAAAATTATAGTTAACCACATCACCAAGAAATCCTCCAGCATTTAGTCTAAAGGCCTCTTTCATTAATCTCTTTAATTTATTTCTCGTTGAAGCAAGGCTATGAGATTTTTTACCAACCGAAAATGCAGTTTTTAAAGTTTTACCACTTGATTCAACATAGTATAAAGAAATTAATTCTGAAGAAATCTTTTGACCACTTTTAAAAACAGCATCTATGTCTGAAGTGTTTTTCAACGAATTGTTTTTTGATAAAATAAATGCCGACATAATTAAAAAACTAAGTAATTATTTTTTCTGTTTACATCAGCCATTTCATTTTTTGGATCAATTGTAATTTTAGAAATATTTTTGGAATTAACATCTAACCACATCTCATAGTAAGGTTTTGCCCAACTCCAAGACTTTAAAAGGGTTGAAGACCCCACAGGCTTTGATCCACGCATTTTTGTCATAGGAATATTATAATCTAATGTTTCACCAGAGATTAACTCTATCCTTAAATCAATTGGCATACCCATTTGACCAATTCGTTTTAAAACAACCCTGGTTTTATTGTCAACACCATAAAGAGAATTAACAGAATAATCAATAGTCATTGTTGATTGAGCCCAGTCTAGCAAATACCAATCTAATTCTAATCCTGAAACTTTTTCAGCAGACCTTATAAAATCAATTGGCTTAGGGTGTTTAAAAGACCAATCATCAAAATATCTTTTTAATGTATTGTCAAAGTTTTCCTTTCCGATTACATATTGTAATTGGGATAAAAAGATAGACCCTTTGTCATATGCTGACATGCCGTATCCAGTATTATATTTAAACCTGTCAGCGTGTGTTGTCATTGGCTCTTCCAGACCAGTAGACACCCACCTAAAATAATCTTTGTAAGCCCCAGCATTTGGAAGATCCTTGCCTTCTTCTAAAACAACATTTAAGGCTACATCATCAATATAGCTTGTAAACCCTTCGTCCATCCATGAGTGCTTAGACTCATTGGTTGCCATTAAAAATTGAAACCAAGTATGTGCAATTTCGTGTGAGGTTACGGAATAAAGACTTCTTAAAGTAGGGTGTCCAACACCATCAATAAATGTACACATTGCATATTCCATACCTCCGTCACCAGCCATAATTATTGAATATTGGTCGTATGGGTATTCACCAATGGTTTCACTAAAGAATTTTAAAAACTCCACAGAGTTTGGTTGGAACTCTTGCCAAAGATTAACATATTTTGAATCACTTTTGTAAAAGAAATGCACCCGCGGACCATCCTCAACATCTATATAGTCATGAGCAAACATAGGGTCTGCAGCCCAACTAAAATCATGAACATTAGGAGCGATGAATCGCCAGGAAATTTTATCGTCATGCGTTACACCATCTTTTAGCGGAGCATATCCATGACCAATTAATTCAGGGTTTTGAACGTATCCAGAACCAGCAACCGTATAGTTTTTGTCTATATTAATAGTAACATCAAAGTCTCCCCAGATTCCATAAAACTCTCTGCCTATGTATGGGTTGGCGTGCCAGCCCTCGTCATCATATTGACAAAGTTTTGGATACCATTGAGACATTGAAAAAGCAACGCCATCCTCACTGTTTTTACCAGATCTTCTAATCATTGCAGGGGTCTGAACATAGAACTCCATTTCAAGAGTTGTGCTTTCCCCAGACCTTACAGGTTTTTCAAGAACAACATCTAAAATGGTTTCTTCTATCTTAAACTCTATTGGTTTACCGTCTTGTAACATCCATTTAATCTGAACATCTCCCCAATCTTTTTCATCCAACATTAGAATGTTTTTTGACATTGTTCGAGAATCATCTGTTGAGTATCTGGAATTTTGCTCCAAGTCGGTACCCGGCTTAAAGGCATTAAAGTATAAGTGATAAAAAACTCGTTGAAGTGTTTCAGGAGAGTTGTTTGTGAATACTAACTTTTGGGTACCACTATAGGTGTGATTATCAACATCTACATCAATCTCCATTGTATAGTTTGCCTGCTGCTGCCAATAGTTTTTTTGCGATAACATTAGCAAGGGAAACAACAAGATTGTAAGCAGGAATAATTTTTTCATAATTCAAATAAAGCTAATTTTTCATTTAATCGAATTCCACGATCCGTTTTTTTAAGTGAACCAAGCTCCACACCGGCATCGTGCTCAAAGAATAAAAATATATTTTTTTCATGGCAATAATTCAAGAACAACTCTTTTTCTTTTAAGGAAACCAAAGGTCTAATATCATAGCCGGCTATATAAGGCAAAGGAATATGTCCGTGTGTTGGCACAAGATCAGCACCAAAGGCAATTTTTTGACCACGATAATCAACAATGGGTATCATTTGTTTTTCGGTATGACCATCAACAAACAAAACATCAAACCCAAGCGAAGACTTGGTTAAATAATTCTCCTCATCTTTTTGTAAATAACTCAATTGCCCAGACTCCAAAATAGGCACAATGTTTTCTTTTAAAAAAGAAGCATTTTCTCTTTTATTTGGATCTGTTGCCCAGTCCCAATGGCTCTTGTTGCTCCAGTATTTCGCGTTTTTAAAAGTGGTTTCAAAAGAGCTGCCGCCAACCCTAATCACCCCACCACCACAATGATCAAAGTGTAAGTGCGTAAGAAAAACATCAGTCACATCATCAGCATGAAAACCGTGTTTTTTTAATGAGGATTCCAGCGAATCTTCCCCCCACCTATAATAATAGCCAAAGAACTTTTCGCTTTGTTTGTTGCCCATTCCAGTGTCAATTAAGACAAGCCTATCACCATCCTCAACCAACAAACAACGAGCAGCAATTTTTACCATGTTGTTGTTGTCGGCAGGATTGGTTTTTTGCCAAATTGATTTTGGAACAACTCCAAACATAGCACCTCCGTCAAGCATAAAGTTTCCAGCAATTATAGGGTATAAATTCAATTGAAATATATATTTAGTATTTTTAATAAATATAAAACAATATTTTGAAGAAATTAGAGAGAACATTGTCATTACCCGGGGCTATTGCAGTGAGTATTGGAGGAATGCTGAGCGGTATATTTGTCCTTCCAGGCTTGGCAGTTGGAATTACGGGGTCGTCCGTATGGCTTGCTTTTCTAGTAGCAGCGCTGTGTATACTACCAGCAGTTCTTTCAAAGTCTGAGCTTGGAACCGCCATGCCAAAATCAGGAGGAACTTATGTTTATATAGAAAGAGCCTTTGGACCGCTTTTTGGAACTATTGCGGGCATAGGCCTTTGGTTGTCACTCCTTTTAAAAAGTGCCTTTTCGTTAGTTGGCCTTAGCGCATATTTATATGTTGTTGTAAACATTGATGAGGCCTATACAAAGGCTATTGCTTTGCTTGCCCTTTTGCTAATATTTTTGCTTAATGTTTTTGGTCTGAAGAAGGTTGAAAAGACTCAGCTCTTTATCGTTTCTGTAAGCATAATATCTCTTATTGTTATTATAATTCTAGGCTTTAATTCTTTTGACACAAAGTTAACGGAGCCTGTGTTTTCTGACGGATCAAACGGCTTTATTGCCGGTGTGGCTTTTTTATATATATCTTATGCCGGAGTAACTAAAATTGCAGCTATTGCAGGAGAGATAAAAAACCCAGCAAAAAATCTTCCGCTCACAATGATAATTTCATTGTTTTTGATAACCACAATATATTGCATGGTTGCTCTTGCGCTGGTTGGCAACGTTGAGGCCTCAATACTTGCAACCGACATTAAACCAATTCACACGCTTTTCCAAACAATCGGAGGGGACACCTTTGGGTTAATTGCAGGCGTCGTCGGAGTTTTAACGCTTATGTCAATGGCGAATTCTGGAGTTCTTGCTTCGTCCAGATTCCCTTTTGCAATGTCAAAAGACGGGCTGCTTCCTAGTTACTTAGCAGGAATTAATTCGAGGTTTATGACGCCGGCGTCAGCAATCTTGACAACTTCAATTCTAATAGCCTTGGCCATCATATTTTTAGATGTTGTTAAAATCGCAAAATTAGCAAGCGCATTTAAGGTTTTGATGTTTATTTTCAACGAGTTAACAGTGATAGTTTTAAGAGAAACAAACGCACAATGGTATAAACCAACATTTAAGTCTCCTCTATATCCGTATGTGCAGATCTTTGGAATTCTAAGCGGAATAGTTCTTCTTGCGTTTCTTGGGGTTATGCCTGTCGTTTCTGTACTAGGCGTGGTTGTTCTAGGCTTCCTTATCTTTTTGGTCTATGGAAGCAAGTCTGACAGAAGCGGAATAGCATCAAGCTATGGAATTTTGTCATTCTTTTTTAAAGACGCTTCAAAAATTAGAGACTACTCAGATGATGTCGATGCGACTGAAGACGCGATTACTACTGATGCTCAAGTTGTTGTTCCTCTGCTGGGAGATGAAGAGTCTCCAGAGATGCTTGTAGAGATGGCCTCAGCGTTAAACAATGCCAACTCTGTACAAGCTTTTGACATCACCGAGGTGCCAAACCAAACAGATTCTTCAGTTTTTATGGAAGACTCTCCTTCGTCCACGTCACTAAAAAGAAGAATACAAAGACTATCTGATTCAAAAAACCTCTCTGTTGGTTTCGATGCGGTAGTAACCTATGAGCTGTCACAAACAATAAATAGGCTGAGCTCCCAAGAAACATGTAAGTGGCTGGTTATGGGCTGGGGAGCAAGACCGAACTCAGGAATTTTCATCAGCAACCCAATAGGTTGGCTGTTGGCGAATATAAATTCAAACCTAGCACTATATAAAGATAATGGTGTTAGATACATTGGCAAAGTGGTCTTAGCTCTAAGGCCCGGCAGAAAGGACAAAAACTTTATCGGAATAGCAAACAGTGTTTGTAAACACTTTG
>CAZJXE010000024.1:5887-10664 GCA_964549835.1 uncultured Weeksellaceae bacterium | reverse complement strand
ATAAAAATTATATTTAATTTAATTACTAGAGAAAACAATAAATTTTACTAGGGTAAAAAAGTTAATAAGTTTATATATTTTTTAAAAAAAATTAAAAAAATCAGATTAAAAATAGATTTCAAAGAGATAATTTTAAGCTATAATGGTCGATTTTGTATTTTTGTTAATGGAAAATAAATATTTAAATCCTTTGAAAAAATCTATTTTATTTACCCTTTTTGTATTACTATCTTGTAAAGTTAATGCACAAATCTTTAAAGATAAATACATAAAAGACGCAACAAAAGTTGCCAATATATGGCTAGATAATATAAATTCTAAAAATTATGGTATCGCTTATTCTAATTATTCAAGTGAAGTAAAAGAAAATTCTGACTCAACATATTGGCTAAAAGCAATTGATCAACTAATGAACGAATTTGGGTCATTTGAAAAAAGAGAAATTATATCTCAGGAATTTAAAAATAATATAGAAAATTTAGGTGATGGATTTTATGTATTTATAGAATACAAAAGCAATTATAAAAATATTAAAGAATGTAATGAGTATATTCTTTTGGGACAGAACGATAAAATTAAGTGGAAGATTTTAAGATATGACTTTTCCTATGAAAGTGAAGAATTAGATCCTGAAAAAAAATCACCTAATTAATGTTATAGTACCATTTAAGATTTTTGTTTTGGAATCCTTTAACTTTTTATAATTTATTTCATAAACATAGGCTCCAAATGGGGCTTTGTTACCATTTGATAATTTGCCATCCCACTCTCCCATTTTATAAAAAGGCTGAACATTATTAACATCACAAATTGAATTTTCTGCTAAGTCATCTGTAAGAATTATATCATTTGACTCAAAAATTAAAGTAGTGTTCCACCTATCATAAATTTTGATATTAAACTCATAAAATAAGCCCAAAGCTTTAACAAAGAAAAAATCATTACACATATCATTATTTGGGCTAAAACTGTTAGGAATATAGATTTTACTTTCTGGTATTACACAAACGTTTAAACTTGAAGAATCAATACAACCACCATCATTAATTAGAAATAAACTAACTTTATATTGTCCCGTATCAATAAAGGTATGTGAGGGATTTAATGAATATATATATGGTACACTAGTCCCATCTCCAAAATCCCAAAAACTGTTAGAATTTATTTCATTAGGATTTACTATACTTAAATCTATAAATTGAAGGTTTGCATCTAATACTGACAAACATTCATTATTGTTTAATGAAAAATCTGATTTAAGATCATCATATCCGTTAATTCTAATTGTATCAATTACATTACAATCTGTTGAAGGATCAGTAGCAGTAACAACATAATTTCTATTTACTGGCGCATATATACTATCTCCATTTGTTATTGGATTTGTATTCCATTGATAAAAAATATTTGCAGTAGAATTAGAACTTACTTTAGCAAAACCAAATTCACCAAAGCACTTTTTTTCAGAACTAACAAAACTTAAATCAAAACTATTAAAAACAAAAATTGGTATTGTATCAAAAGTATCATCTGAACAACCATCTGAAATATTTATAATGTAATTCGTTGTTTGAGTTGGAGAGACTAGGTGATTAAAACTATTACTTAAATTATTGTTCCAGTTAAATTGATAATTTCCAGTTCCACCATTTACATTTACACTTATATTAACTATCTCTCCATCACAAATAGTGTCATTTGAAGAAAATGTTGATGATAATAATTCATCACCAACAAAGAAAACAGTATCAACTGATGAAATACAATTTCCTGATCCATAAGTATATGTAATATTATGGTATCCAGGTCCCGCAATTGAAGGGTTAAAAGAAGTATTTACTACTCCGCTTCCACTAAGTATACCTCCACTTGGCAAAACAGGAATATTGTAAAATGAATCAACAAAACAATAATTAATATCAATTGAAGCAAATGAAACATTAGGAGGATCTATAACTTCAACTTGAAATGTATCAATACAACCATTTTCTGAAGTGTACTCTAGAAAAAGAATACCCAATGGCACAATACCTGGATCAAACAGTCCAGTTGAATTATCAATAATTCCAGATCCATTCCATTGACCTCCATTAACATTAATACTTAATATAAAAGGAGATGCATTAGAGCAAATCAAAGTATCTAAAAGTATTGGTTTTGGATAAACATTAAAAACTAAATTATCACTACATGTATTTGCAGAATAAGTTACCATATGATTACCAGTTCCTGAATTGTTAGCACTAAAAACACCTGGAAAATTTGAATTTGTAATTCCATTACCTGAGAAAATACCATTATAGGGCTCTCTATTGAGAACATTTAATCCTAAAAATAGTTCGGAAGAGTTATGGCAAAGAAATAAAGTATCTTCAAAAAGTTCTGTATTTACAACATTAACTTCAACTGTATCAACACATTGATTATTTGAATATGTTACTAGATCAATACCTAAATTAGTTGATGGATCATACAAACCAGTATTTTGATTCACTACATTAATTCCATTCCAAATTCCACCTAATGGAGTTGCAGTCAAATTAAATGAGGGTTGAGACGGACACACTGTAAAATTATCTCCAGCATCTATTTCTTGTACGTTAACATTAATTATATCTGAACAGCCTTGTATAGAATATTGAAAATCATGATTACCAGAAGTAATAACAGAGGATAATATAGTACCATCAAAAGTAATAGGACCGCCTAAAATTGAAACTTTGTCAATGGCAATATCTGATGACCAAGTATGTCCAGTTAAAACTCTAAATCTAAGCTTTAACTCAGAAGAAATAAAATTTGTTAAATCAATAGAGTGTTCATACCATTGATCACCTAAATTCCCAATTACACTAAAAACATCCAATTGCCAAGTAATTCCATTATCATTTGAAATATCAACAGATAAAATTGCATTATCATTACCATTACCATATTTATGATAAAAGAAATTTAGAACAGGATTATTATACTCCGACAGATTAATACATGGGCTAATAATTGAAGTATTTTTAAAAGGATGATTTGAATTTGAAGTCTCAGCATATATATAATTATTTAAATCATAAGCAAAAGAAGGGCCTGTATTATTAGATGGAGTTCCATTACTATTTGTCACCCAATCAAAATCATTATTAAGATCATTTGTCCAATCAGACAAACCAAGTTCAAAACTCTCAACATATGGAAAATTATCTATTGAATTAATACAGGAACTAGCAATTAAAGGATTAGTAGCTATTGATGACCAAAATCCTCCACTAGGTGTTGCAACAACAACTGTGTCTTGAGAATTTTGACATAAAGAAAAATTATTTGGAATATTAATATTATTTACAACATTTACAACTAAAGTATCAGAACATCCGTTAGGAAGAGTATAAATAGCATCAATCACTGAAGTAAAAGGACCAACATCTATATTTCCATTTGATTGAATTGAAGTACTTCCTGACCATGTTCCTCCAGGTGTTGTCAAACTTGAATTTAAATTAAATGTTGGAGCATTAACGCAAGCAGAAATATCATTACCTGCAAAAATTTCCAAGACTGTTATTTCAAGATTATCATCACACCCATTAATATCATAGTTTAAGTTATATGTTCCTGGAGATAGTATTGTTGGGTCAAATAATGGATTTGTTCCGTTATTTATACTACCTCCTGACCACCATCCACCAGGGGGATTTCCTATTAATGAAACTGGATTTGCTGTATTACATATTGAAAAATCAGCCTGAGTTGTAGTTGGAGGAACAACAACAACTGTTACAGTATCTGATTGAGGATTTGCGGGGCCCAAATCACTAACTGACACAACATACTGTGTAGTTACAGTTGGGCAAACTTGATGTGGACCAGAGTTATTTGGTAAAATTGGATTCCAAGAATAATTGTAAGTAGAAGCATCACCTCCAGCAACAGATATATTTAAATCAGTACAATCTCCAAGACAAATAGTATCATTATCAGCATACAAATCAACAGATATTGGACAGTCTATAATATCAAAAGACAAAGATGAGGAAAGTGACCAAATACTATCACAAACATCTTTGAAAAATGATTGAAAATATATATTGTATGAACCGCTTTGATTAATTCCTGGAGATAAGCTTAATTGAATTAAATCAGTAGAATCATTAATACATGTTAAAGGAATAGCATTAACAGTTTGATTAATTTGACCACCAACATTAATATTTGCTGTAAAAACAGAATCACAATGTATATTTTGATCCAATTGTACATTTAATGTTGTTATACTACAAGTAGGTGTAATGGGTAAGCTTAAAGCTGGTGGATCTGGCACATCAATAATAGTTTCCCAACTGAGATTAAATCCATCTGCAGCAACATTTAAATCAGATACAAAAACAAGAGTTACACAACCGTTTGAAGTGATTTGAGGTGGAGTACTTACCCCTGAAAAAGGACCTGCCAAAACTGGAGAAGAAGAATTTGGACCATCATAAATCATAAGATAATCATTAATTGGTTCCGTATTAAAAAAACTAAAATCAATAATAATTGAAGCAGCTCCATTTGGACAAATAGTAAAAGTAAAATTTTCGTTATGATCGTACCATCCAGCTTGCTGAGTATTTGCCTCACTATCACTTAAAGTTCCAATACAATCATATACTGTTTGATTAGACATACTATACTGTGCATTCACAGTAAAGGAATAGCTTATAAAAAAAATTAATAGAATTAATCTCATTGTTTGTTAACAGTAATATTTGGAGTTATTATTGAATTACTCCAATTTAGATTT
>CAZJXE010000024.1:0-5787 GCA_964549835.1 uncultured Weeksellaceae bacterium | reverse complement strand
ACATAAATATTTTCTTGAAATTCTATTATTTCTGTAGGAAAAGTATTAAGTAAATTAATGTTAAAAATGACCTGATCCTCTTCTTTGCTACAAGATGAAAAAATTAATAAAATGGATGAAATAAAAAATAATTTTTTCATCAATGCTAAATAATTTTTATAGAAAAATACCTAATGAAAGTAAATGGAGAGGCATTGTTAGGTATTTCTGTAACTAAATTAACATCATCCTGCACATATACCTTCAAATAAATTATGTCCCCAATATTATAAGAGTTTAGGTTTAAAGTGTATTTATGATAGTATTCTTCATTTGATGAATTTGAAAAATATCCTAAATGATTTATAGGAGTATTAAATACAGACAAATCTTCTTCAGGAATATTATTAAAATTAAACAAGTTTGTTGATTTTTTTAACTTGTTATAATTCAAGTCATATGTATATAAAATATCATCAACAACACTAAACCAAACATCAACAGAATTTAATGTATTATTAACTAAAACTGATCCAGATGCATCTCTCGATAAAGGATTGCTAGTTTGTCCAGTATTAAATACTGCCATACCTCTTCCAAGAGGAATATCATTAGGTAAAGTTGGAGAGTTTCCAAACATATCTTTTGCTCCCTGATCAATCCAATCCTTTATATTTTGAATATACTCATCTTTATTATTACCCCAATCGTCTTCATATTCTAAAGGCATAATACCTGAAATTCCATCTATATCTACAATTAATCTATGATATAGTACAGATTGTATTGCATCTCCAGGTTTTACTCTATAATCAAATGAATTATTAGCATCATTTTTTATTGGAGGTTGATATACAAGAGAATTATATGAACTTTCTATTGTTCTAAAATCAGGCTCAAATGTTCCATCATGACAACCTGAATTTGCACAAGTAGTTGAAAAAATGTTATTGTGTAAAGCAGAAAACGAAGAAGGGTCATCAAAATAAATAGTATCATTATTTGAATTTATATTATTATCAAATTCAAATGGATTGAGTTCTTCTTTACAAGAATAACAGAGTATTATAAAAACGAATAAAAATAAATTTCTCATAGATCATATATAATCAAATAAAGAATTATTTGATGCTAATAAGCCCGAACCTACAACATCATTTTTACAACCGAGTATTTCAGCAATTGTTGGAGTAATATTAGCAATATCACCAATCTGATTATTTTCACCTCCTATAGAAAGATTACTATCAATGCCTGGGCCAATAATAGATGAGAATATTCTTCTACTATTTGCATCTGAATGATCATATCCAGAAAAAGCATTTCCATCTTCTATATTATTTGAAGCTAAATTTCTACCATGCTCAGGAACTACCATCATAGTGGTGTTATTAGCCATTGAGGGTATGTTATTTTGAATATAATCCCAAATATGACCTACACCATGATCAGCTCTATGAAGACTCTCTAAATAGCTTGTAAAGTTACCATGACAACTATCAACATTTGATAAATAGATGACAGTTAATGTTGGATTAAATCTTTTCATTACCTCGCATGCATATCCAATTGTTCTCAAATCTCCATTATCAGCAACCGGCGGATGTGCAATTGTGCCTGCTTCAGTTTTATCAAACATATCTTTTACAAAAGATTTAATTTCTGCTTTTTCTTCTTCAGTATTTCCAATATTTGGAAATCCTTTGCCTCGTGAATACCACACATTATCAAGAAAATACTTCATTTTATACATTGGGTCAAGTTCATCTTCAGGGTGATAAACTTTAGCATTTTTAAGATGTTTTTCTCCGTCAGATCCAAAAGTAATAATTGGTGCAAGAAAATTAGCTCCATAGCTAGCTCCATATTCAGAATGTGTACTATAATCAAGTAAGGGAATAGAGTTTCCAATTCCATTTCCAATAAACCAGGTTTTTGTAGCTTTTTCTCCTTGATGTCTTCTTAAATATTCAAAAATAGTAGGCATTGTTGGCTTATTTCTTAAACCTTGAGTATACATATAATTACCAGTAATCATAGCATTAACACCAGCATAATGACCAACAGCAGAAGCATTGACTTCTCTAAATGTAGTTCCCTGACTTTCTAATGTTTGAGATAGGATTTTAGGAATTGGTGTATCTCCATCAATAATATTTTTGGTTCCGTATACAATCTTGTCTGTAGGAGGAGCACCATCAAAAAGGTTGTATAATATATTTCCGGCGCTTGGATAAGATTGACTATCATCAAGATAGCGTTGAAGGATAGATTCTTGCTGTCTTACGCCTCCTGCAAAAGCAACTAAAACAACATGATCAGACATTCTCATGCCTGATGCTGCAAAAAGACGTCCAGAAGGTAGAATAAAAGGAGCTGTAATTGCTGCACTAGCTAGTGAAGCCTTTTTAATAAATGATCTTCTTTTCATAATTAATAAAATTGATATTCATTAGATAATGCAAAAGACATATAAACCATCTCACTTGAAACATTAGGATTTGCATTTAAATAGTTTAAGAAAAATTCTCTCTCAGCTTGAGAAATATCCCTCACAAAAAATCTTTTATAAGTTTCTTCTAAAAAAAGATCTAAATCTGCTCTCATTAATGAATCTGAAGGAATTATAACATCTGGCTCATTCATAAAGTTACTTAAAACAATTTCATGAGCAACTTGCTTATCTCCTATAGATTCAATACATCTTGTAATTTCGACCAATTCATTAGAGGATAATGCTTTTTGAAAAAGATTTGCATAAACAATAGAAATATATTGGCTAATGGACTTTAATTTATTTTTATTAGCATTATATGAGCTAGATTGTAATTGATTAATATCATAAACAACATCCTCTTTTTGACATGAAGTGAAGCAAAAAAATATAATTAATGTAAATACAATAAATTTATTAAAAATGTGCATACTCATCTGTTTTCATAATGTGACGCTGTAATTTATGAAAATCACAGGTAAAATAAAAATCATTCATCAAAAAATCTGTCTCTATTGTAGTTGGAACTCTAGCTAAAAGAGTTAGATATGACCAATGAATTATTCCTTCATAGAATTCTCGTGAATTACAAATTATATTTATAAAATCTTCTTTATTAGCTCCTGATAATCCAAGAACAGTGTTTGGTATTTGATCTTCAATCATAGAGTAGGAATTATTAAATTCATTTTGAGTTGGGTATCTAAATAAAAGATTATCAAAAGCAGCATTGACAAAATTAAAAGTGTTCATATTAATTTGATCATAAATAGAATTATTAATCATCCTTCTATACATCTCTTTAATATTTATTGAATCATTATAAAGCAATGATTCTGAACTTATTATATCTTTTAATCTATAGTAATTAATTAGATTATTATGAGCACCTATTAGATTTCCAGCAATAGAATCAACTTCATAGAAAAAAAGAAAAATTCCCATCTCATTTTGAATATAAGCATTTGATGCTCCTTCAATCATTCTGACCTTTACCATACCATAGAGTCTATTAAAATAAGCATTTTTATATGAAATATCTCCAGGAACATATGCAGTGTCAAATTGCAATTTATAAATTAATGAATCTCTTGATAGAATTGAAACATCATTATCTCTTAAAAACTGAACATCATTATCCATCTCATCATCCAATGGCTCTCTTCCAATTAAATCAATATAAAGACGATTAACATAGTTTTCTAATAAAATTGTGGGGATCTCACTATAATTTGGAGCATTATTATTTGGAATGATAATAACGTCTTTTTTACATGATGAAGCCAGTAAAACAAATAAAATTATATAAAAGTAATTTCTATTCAATTATAATTTTTTTAAAGAGAGATTTAGAATAAGATTCTATCCTCAATATATATATTCCTTTTTCAATATTTGGAATATTTAAATTAATAGAACCTCTGTTATTATTCTTATAAAAAATAGATTTTCCAGTAATATCAATAAATGAAATATCATATTTGTGATTAAAGTTATTCTCAATTTTTAAATTTCCTTTTGATGGATTAGGATAAATTGAAAAAACCGTATTCATATCTAGAGTATTTGAAACACAAGTGTCAACATCAACAAATATCTCTCCTTTTCGCAGACACCCACTCATGTCAATTGCCTCGGCAAAATATGTAACATCTTCAGTTGGAGATACAAAAATAGGATTAATAGGAACACCAATAAAGCCGGGGCCCGACGGAATAGAAATCCAATGTAGATTCATAAAAGAAGTATCGTGAACTAAATAAATAGAATCACCTAAGCATATATTTGGCGGATTAGGAATTGAATAAATTGACATTGGCATAATTTGCATATTAATACTAGCTGAATCTACACAACCACTAGAATCAGTAATTACAACATTATAAACGCCAGCATTACCAACAGTCAATAGATTTCCGTTTGAAATAACATTACCATTCTGATCTGTCCACTGATATGAAACAACAGGAGAAGTACCTGCAGATACAGCTTCTAAGATTGTAGGAAATACACATGGCATTGAATCTCCAACAATACTTACATCACATGCAGATAAAGAACATGGCATCCCGGGAGATAATGTAGGATCTACAGGGCCCCAAAATGTATTTCCATCGCATTGAGCTAAACAATCATTTGAATATGCAATACCATTACAAGCACAAACTGGCGCATATATCATTGGACATATGCAAAATGGACTAATTAATGATGAATCAATACATTGAGACTTAGCAGTATTTGAAAAACAAAAAATTAATAAAACAAGAGATAAAACCTTTTTCATATTCACAATATTTTCTGTAAATATAAGAAAACACATCCCCTATTCAAAGAAACCAAAAAATGAAACTTATACAAAAAGACTATCTGCTAAAAATGATTTCATTACTAGATGTAATCTCCGTAAATTGATATCCTAAACCATTAAAATTTAGTAACTCATCAATTTTTTTCGGTTTTTCTTGAATAACAAATCTGGCGAATGAACCTCTTGCTTTTTTAGCAAAAAAAGAAATAACTTTAGATTTACCGTTTTTAAAGTCTTTAAAAACTGGTGTAACTACATTTTTAAAACTTTTTAGATTTATGGCCTTACTGTATTCGTTTGATGCTAAATTGACAATCACATCATCATCACTACAATCTTCTATTAAATGATTTGTAATTTTCTCGCCCCAAAATTCATAAAGATTTTTGTAGCCGTTGATTTGAAGTTTTGTTCCCATTTCAAGTCTGTAAGGCATAATTTTATCTAAAGGTTTTAATAAGCCATACAATCCAGAAATAATTCTTAAATTTTCTTGTAAATAATCTAAATCATCTTTAGAAAGTGTTTGAACATCCAGCTCACTATAAACAGCCCCGTCAAACATAAAAACTGCTGGCTTAGAATTAGTATCATCAAAAGGGTATTCCCAAGTATTAAAACGTTCTTTATTTAAATTGGCAATATTTGAACTAACACTCATAAGAGAAATTAATTGATCTGAAGAAAAATCTTTTAGCTCATCAACTAATATTTTAGAATCATCAGAAAAAGATATATTACTTAAAGCTTTAACATCACAACTTTTTTCATTTAATTTCTTTGCAGGAGATAGAATAACTTTCATAATCTAGTTGTATTTTTACGCAAATTTATTTAAATTATTTCATGTATCAAATCCTAAAAAACAATAAATTATTATCACTTCACATAATGGTGATTTTCTTAGGATTTACTGGAGTTTTAGGCAAATTAATAACACTTGAAACTCCTTATCTTGTTTGGCATAGGATGTTTATTGCATTTATTGCACTCTTTCTCTTTT
>CAZJXE010000023.1:0-10830 GCA_964549835.1 uncultured Weeksellaceae bacterium | reverse complement strand
ATACTAGTATTGGTATTCACAAGGATGATATTATTTTTAATATGAATAATCACAGTGTTAAAAAGATTGGGTCACAAGGACAACAAAAATCATTCTTGATATCTTTAAAATTAGCTCAATTTGATTTTATAACAACCAAGC
The DNA here is from genome assembly GCA_964549835.1 of uncultured Weeksellaceae bacterium. GTDB lineage: Bacteria > Bacteroidota > Bacteroidia > Flavobacteriales > BACL11. The sequence goes on along the minus strand of CAZJXE010000023.1, from coordinate 10,689 downwards.
TAGGATTTAAACCAATTTTATTATTGGATGATATTTTTGATAAATTAGATGACAATAGGGTAGAGCAATTAATCTCATTTACTTCGAAAGGATCATTTTCTCAAGTATTTATTACTGATACACATGAGCAGAGAAGCAAAGAAATTTTAGATAAAACAGGTATTGATTACGAAATTTTTAATATTAAAAATTAAATGAGAAAATCTAGTTCCAATATGAAATCATTATCAAATGTAATGAGAAAGATTTTAAAAAATCCAAAGCTTTCTAAAAGATTGGACAATATTAAAATTATTGAAATTTGGAATGAACTTATTGGTAGTAATCTTCAAAAATATGTACTTGATTCAAAAGTTTATAACGGAAAGTTATTCATTAAACTAAAATCTTCAACACTAAGAAATGAATTTACTTATAGAAAAAGTGAGCTATTGAAACAAATCAATAAAAGCTTTGGTAAAAAAATTATAGATGATATAATTTTTAAATAAATATTAAAACCTTTCGTCCAAACTAAAATGAAAATCTGCTTCAATATTTGCATTTTCATTAGAATCTGAACCATGAACAGCGTTTTTACCTTTACTTTCTGCAAATTCGTGTCTAATAGTTCCTTCTTTTGCCTCTAAAGGATCTGTTGCTCCAATTAGCTCTCTAAAATCAACCACAGCATTATCTTTCTCTAATATAGCTGCTATAATGGGACCACTTGACATATATTCAACAAGTTCACCGTAAAAAGGTCTTTCTCTGTGCACTTCATAAAACTGTCCTGCTCTTTCTTTTGAAAGAATAACTTTTTTCAAAGAAACTATTCTAAATCCGGACTTTTCTATCTTATTTAAAATAGCACCTGTATAACCAGCTTCAACTGCTTCTGGTTTTATCATTGTAAATGTTATATTGCTCATGATTATTTATTGAAAATTCGCTGCAAAATTAGAAATAATTACAAATTGAGCTTTTGTTTTTATTCTTATTTTTGCAAAATATGTTAGAAAGGATAGAAAAATTAAAAGAAGTACTTTCAAAACCAAAAAAAATTGTAATTACCACACACAGGGGTCCTGATGGTGATGCTATAGGCTCTTCTCTAGCACTTTATAATTTGCTAACTAAAAATCATCATTCTGTTTCTGTAGTTACTCCAAATGATTATGCTAGTTTTTTACATTGGCTTCCTGGGAATGATAATGTTGTTGAATACGAATCTTCAAAAGATAAAGCAGTTGATTTAGTAAATAGTGCGGAAGTAATATTTATGCTAGATTTTAATGATATATCAAGAATTGATGGTTTATCTAAATATGTTTCTTCCTCCAATGCATATAAAATTTTAATTGATCATCATCAAGATCCTCATAATGATATTGCTGATTTAATTTTTTCTGAACCTACAATTTGTTCTACTGCCCAGCTTTTGTTTGAAATTATTGATCAAATGAAAATGTCTCATTATATAGATCGGGATATTGCTGAATGTATATATGTTGGTATTATGACAGATACTGGTTCATTTAAATATAGTTCAACAACGTCTAAAACACATAATATTATAGCTCGTTTAATTGATTTTGGAGCTCGTAGTACAGTTATTCATGACTTAGTATATGATAATTATTCTGCCGATAGAATGAAACTTTTAGGATATTGTTTAAATGATAAACTTATTTTGATGCCAGAAAATAAGTCCGCGATAATTTCGTTAACAAATGAGGAATTAAAAAAATTTAATTTTAAAAAAGGAGATACAGAAGGTATAATTAATTATGCTCTTGCAATTAAAGATATTATATTTGCTGCCTTTATTGTTGAAAGAAATAATGTTGTAAAGCTATCATTAAGATCAAAAGGAAATTTTAAAGTAAATGAAATTGCAGGAAAATATTTTAATGGTGGCGGACATCAAAATGCTGCAGGTGGAGTTTCAGATTTTAACGTTTCAAAAACAATAGAAAAAGTAAAAGAAATTATTAATGAATATAAAGAAGAATTAAATAAATGAAAATGAAAAATATATTTTTATCACTGGCTCTGCTAGTTGGAATCAATTGTACAAGTACTAATAATAATAACAATAATATGGAAGACGGAATTTATGCAAATATCAAAACAAACAAAGGTGAGATCGTATTAAAATTAGAATTCGAAAAAACACCTCTAACAACTGCAAATTTTATAGCACTTGCAGAAGGAAATATGAAAAATAAAAAAAAGGAATTGGGTACTCCATATTATGATGGAATAAAATTCCATAGAGTAATTGCTGATTTTATGATTCAGGGTGGTTGCCCAGAAGGTAATGGTATGGGAGATCCAGGTTATAAATTTTCTGATGAGTTTCATCCTGATTTAAAACATGATAAAGGTGGAATATTATCAATGGCAAATTCAGGTCCCAATACAAATGGATCACAATTTTTTATAACTCACAAAGAAACACCATGGCTAGATGGAAAACATTCTGTTTTTGGAAATGTTGTTGAAGGAATGGATGTTGTTAATTCAATAGAACAAAATGATTTAATGGAATCTGTAACAATTTCTCGCAAAGGTTCAAAGGCAAAATCATTTGATGCTGTTAAAGTGTTTTCTGATGAGCAAACTAGACTTTCAAAAGAAGCAGAAAAGAAGAAAAAAATAATGGAGGAAGCAAACAAAAAATTGATGAAAGACGCAACTATAACTGAAAGTGGATTAGGTTATAAAATGATTAAAGAGGGAACTGGTGTACAAGCATCAAGTGGAAAAACTGTTTCTGTTCATTATACAGGTAAATTAACTGATGGAACAAAATTTGATTCATCCTATGATAGAAATCAGCCAATTGAATTCGTACTTGGACAAGGAAGAGTAATTAAAGGATGGGATGAAGGAATTTCATATTTAAAAGTAGGAGGGAAGGCAACCTTTATTATTCCAGCTAATCTTGCATATGGTGAAAGAGGTGCAGGAGGAGTTATACCACCAAATGCAACATTAATTTTTGATGTTGAATTAATGGATGTTAAATAAACTGAAAAATTTAATTAATTAAGAGACTGTTTATGCAGTCTCTTTTTTTTTATTTTTTTTTAAATTCTTAATTTTTCATTTAGATGAAAAGAAAAAAAGAAAAATACTTATTTATTTTTTTTAAAAAAAGAGATCTTTATTTTTTTAAAAACTGTTAACTTTCGGTCATTCCATTACATAAAATTTAATGAAAATTATGATGTTAATAAATTTCATATTTTGATTTAAGAAGTGTAAAAAATCGCGTAAAAAAAACATTATAATTGCAATAGTTCTTTACTCTTTTTGTGTATGAATATAGTCAGGTTTTTCAAACTTGATTTCTAATATTTATAATCCCAATATAGAGTAAATCACTCAACTTTTTATTAATTTATTAAAACACGAATAAGATGGGAATATTTGACTATAGAAGAAATTATAAGCCTTTTGAATATCCAGAGGTAACTGACTTTACTGACGCTATTAATAAATCTTTTTGGGTACACTCAGAAGTTGACTTTACTGCTGACACTCAAGATTTTTTATCTCATCTTTCGGAACCCGAACAGAACGCCGTAAAAAATGCTCTACTTGCAATTGCGCAGATTGAAGTTAATGTAAAGACATTTTGGGGAGACCTATATAGTCACTTACCAAAGCCTGAATTTAATGGCCTTGGAAGTACCTTTGCTGAATGCGAATTTAGACATTCAGAAGCTTATTCAAGATTATTAGAGGTCTTAGGATATAACGACGAATTTGAAAGATTGATTGAAATACCAATAATTAAACAAAGGGTAGATTATCTTTCAAGTGCTCTTTCAAATGCAAAATCACAAGACAAAGAAGAATATGCAATTTCTCTAATTTTATTTTCTATTTTAATTGAAAACGTTTCCCTGTTCAGTCAGTTTGCAATTATTTTATCGTTTACTCGATTTAAAGGCCACATGAAAAATGTTAGTAACATTATTGCTTGGACTTCTATAGACGAGCAGCTTCATGCGAATGCTGGTATTTATATAATTAATAAAATAAAAGAAGAACACCCAGAGTTTTTTAATGAAAAAACATTAACTAAAATTACAAATGTTGTTAAAGAATCTATTGAAATAGAAGGCATGCTTCTTGATTGGATTTTCGAAAAAGGAGAACTTGAGCATATTTCAAAGAAAGATTTATTAAACTTTATGAAATATAGAGCTGACGAAAGCCTAACACAAATTGGTTTTGATAAAGTTTTTAATGTTGCATATGAAGACTACGAGCCACTAGCCTGGTTTGAGAATGAAGTCTTCTCCAATAGTATGGATGATTTCTTTGCAAAAAGACCTGTTGAATATACAAAACATGATAAAAGTATAACTGCAATGGATCTATTTTAATCATGGAAAAGACAGAAGTTAGAGAAAGATACTGGTGGAAAAATACTGAAAGTCAACAAATCCTAAATAGGGGATATTTATTACAAGGTGAGTCCGTTGAAGGTGCAATAGACAGAGTTTGCGAGGCTGCTGCAAAAAATCTATTTAGACCTGAACTAAAAGAAGCATTTAAAGAGATGGTTGAACGAGGTTGGATGAGTCTAAGTTCTCCAATATGGGCAAACATGGGAACTGAAAGAGGACTTCCTATTTCTTGCTTCAATGTACATGTTCCCGACAGAATAGAAGATATAACACATAAGCTTGGTGAAGTTATTATGCAGACAAAGATTGGCGGTGGAACATCTGGATATTTTGGAGCTTTAAGAGAAAGAGGAAGTGCTGTTAAAGATAATGGAAAGAGTAGTGGAGCAGTAAGTTTCATGAAGCTATTTGATACTACAATGGATACAATATCTCAAGGTGGTGTTAGAAGAGGAGCATTTGCTGCATATTTAGATATAGATCACCCTGATATAGATGAGTTTCTTACTATCAAAAGCATAGGTAGTCCAATACAAAACCTTTTTTATGCTGTTTGCGTACCAGATTATTGGCTAAACGAAATGATCGATGGTGACATGGATAAAAGAAAAACATGGGCTAAAGTTTTAGAAAATAGACAACAGAAAGGTTTACCTTACATATTCTTTACAGATAATATAAACAGAAACAAACCGCAAGTCTACAAAGACAAAGGAATGATGATTAATGCAAGTAATCTTTGTTCTGAAATTGTTTTGCCATCAAGCCAAGACGAATCATTTATTTGTTGTTTATCATCATTAAATTTAGAAATGTATGATGAATGGAAAGATACAGAAACAGTAAAATTAGCTATTTACTTTCTTGATGCTGTTTTAGAAGAATTTATTAAAAAAACTAAAGGCAATCATTATCTTGAAAATGCCCATAATTTTGCAAAAAGACATAGAGCTCTAGGACTAGGTGTTCTTGGGTGGCATTCATATCTACAAAGAAATATGATTCCTTTTGAAGGGATGGAATCAAAACAACTCACAACAAAAATATTTAAGGATATTCATGAAAAGTCAGAAAAAGCAACTATTGAATTGGCAAGAATTTATGGAGAACCTGAAGTATTAGAAGGATATGGCAGAAGAAATACTACTCTTCTGGCAATAGCACCAACAACATCTTCATCAGCAATTTTAGGGCAAGCCTCCCCAGGAATTGAACCACTTTACAGCAACTATTATAAAGCTGGTCTAGCTAAAGGAAATTTCATGAGAAAAAATAAATACTTAGAAGCTTTATTAAAAGAAAAAGGTATTGACAATGAAGAAACATGGAGAAGTATTATGCTGAACAATGGAAGCGTTAATCATCTCAAAGAACTTGATGATAATGAAAAAGCTGTTTTTAAAACATTTAAAGAGCTAAGTCAATTAGAAATAATTCAACAAGCTGCAATAAGACAAAAATATATAGATCAAGCCCAAAGCTTAAATCTTAATATTCCATCAAATCTTCCGGTCAAAGATGTAAATAATCTAATTATAGAAGCATGGAAACTAGGAGTTAAGACCCTTTATTACCAAAGAAGTCAAAGTGTATCTAAGGAAATGGTTACAAATCTTGTATCCTGTAGCAGTTGTGAAGGTTAATCTAAATTATAGATTTTAGAATATTTATTTTTAGCATAATCCATAAAGTATTTAAAATTTAATTCTTCACCGGTCAACATTTTGCATAAATCTTTTGCGTCATACCTTTCACCATGATTATGAATATTTTTTCTGAGCCAATTAAGTAGCTCTACAGTATTACCTTTTTCAATTTTTAAATTAATATCCGAAATTTCAGTTGATGCTTTATTATAAAATTGAGCAGCATAAAAACTACCTAAGGTATAAGTAGGGAAGTAGCCAAAACTTCCGTGAGACCAATGAATATCTTGTAAAACACCCATTGAATCATTTGGAACCTTTATTCCCAAATATTTATAATACTTTTCATTCCATATCAATGGTAAATCATTTACATTAATAGAACCTTCTATTAGACCTTTTTCTATTTCATATCGAATTAAAACATGTAAATGATATGTAAGTTCGTCAGCATTAGTTCTAATAAAAGAAGGTTTGACGTTATTACATGCATTATAAAATGATTTATAATTAATATTATTCAATTGTTCTGGAAAATATGATTTTAAGAGAGAAAAATTATTCTTCCAATAGGGTAGACTCCTTCCAATATGATTTTCCCATAATCTAGACTGTGATTCATGTATTCCTAAAGAAATTGAATTTCCCAAGGGAGTACCGTAATTTTCTGATAATATTCCTTGTTCATATAGTGCATGTCCACCTTCATGAATACAACTCCATATCATTTCAGAAAGATTTTTTTCATCAATTCTAGTTGTAACTCTAGCATCTTCAGGTGAAAAATGAGAAGAGAAAGGATGTGCTGAAATATCTTGACGTCCTGAATCAAAATCATAACCCATTTGTTTCAGTAGATCAATACCAAAATCCCATTGTTTTTTATGATCATAATGCTGATAAAAAAAAGAATCATCAATATTATTATTTTGAGAAATTTTATTTATAAATGGAACTAATTGATTTTTTACATCATCAAATATTAAATCAACATCTTTAGTAGTTAAATTTGGTTCATATTTGTCAAGTAAAGAATCATAAGGATGATTAATATATCCTATTATTTTACATTCTTCTTTACGCAATTCAACTAATTTTTCTAATGAATTTTTAAATAATTTAAAATCATTTTTTTCTTTTGCAATTCTCCAATCACTGAATGCGGTTGATATTAGTTCGGATTCGCGTCCAATAAATTCAGTAGAATATTTTTTTCGCTTTAAATAATCTTTTCTTGAAAGTGTTACATTACGTTTTTCATCAAAACTCAGTGAATTATCATTAAATAGCTTTTCTAATAATTCTCCATATTTATTGTTTGTAAAAAGTTCAAATCTAATTTTTGCGAGTGTAGATAGTTGTTGGGCCCTAAATTTGTTTCCATTTTTTGGCATTTTTGTTTCTTGATCCCAACTTAATACACCCATTGCCATAGACACATCATAAATCTTTACAGAATACTCTTTATAATCATTATAATTATTCATCGCTAGTAAAGTTTATATAAATGTCTTATAATTAATATTATGTTAAATTATAGAATATGATTATCTACCCTACTTTTTATCTAAAGAATCTATTAAGTATAATATATACTTTTTATGTTGTCTACTTTGTAAATTACCAGTATTAATATCTAAATTGTCTTTTAACCAATTAAGATTATAAAATGCAGATGTTTTAGAGTGACTATCAAAAGATGATAGATTAACTATCTTTAACAATCTATTAACATATTCAGTCTGTAAATTTTGTCGAACTGTAGAAATATTAGAATTTAAATCAGAATCAAAAATTGATTTTCTTAAATCAATCATATAATATGGTAATTCATAATTATTACCGTATAGAGCTGAGTTAGTAATTCTTGTTAAAACCTTAGAATTTAATAAATGATCTAATAATCTTTTTTGATAAACTAATATTCTTTGATGTATTCCAGGATCAGATGAAACACTAAAGCCTCTCCTCTGCTTTTGTAAATAAGGAAATATGTCTGGTTGGAGTAACATTTTATTACTAAAACCATATTCAGCTATTATATCCATAGCTCTTTTTTGAGTTTCTTTATCAACACTTACAAAAGGTTTTACGTCAGTTTCTTGATCTGTGTGAGCAAGATCTACTTTTACACCACCAATTTGACGACTAACAACATTTAATGCTTGATAGTATGAATAAACCAGTGATCTGTAAGATCTATATAGTTCTTCATAGGTATCGTTCTCCTTAGTATACTTATCTTTTAATCCTTCTAAAATATTATAAACCATCTCAATTTTATCCAGTGAGTGTTCTAGTTGAGTACTAGACAAATCAAAAATCATTGCATCTGGGTCACTACCTTTTCCAGGAGAACGCATATCCATAGCATCATTTGCAAATGCTAATTCTTTTTCAGTTGATCTAGATAATATACTTGTTAGTCCAATATCCTCAGATTCTGCATCTTCATAATCAGTATATCCATATTCTATTGCCCAAATATCATATGGTCCAGGTTTTATATCAAAAAATAAACCTTGATCTTTTGGATCTTTTGTAATATTAATTGCAGGATATTCCATTATTGATGATGAAATTCCTTTAGTATTTACAATCTCTTTGTTATTTAATTCATCATTAGTCAACAATAAACTTCCTTTAAAATTATGACTTAATCCTAAAGTATGTCCTACTTCATGAATAACAAGTCTGATCAGTGATTGTCTTACTAATTCTTTTTCTAGTTCTTCTGATAAATTCATATTTTTAATATAATTTATACCTAAAGATTTTTCAATTTGTTGATAATAAGCAGCATCACAATAAAAAGGATCGTGATCTAAAAAATCAATACTTACAGATTCTCTCTCATTAAATAACTCATCCGTTACAATTCTGTTGGTTATGTATGAGTATTCAAGCATTATATCTGCTCCTAAAATCTCTCCAGTTCTTGGGTTGACAAACGAAGGACCATATCCCCCCCACGGTGGATTTGGTGATGAAGTCCATCTTAAAACATTATATCTTATATCCCCAGGCTCCCATTCTGCAGTATCTGGTTGTATTTTTACTTGAATTGCATTTTTAAAACCTGCTTTTTCGAATGCAATATTCCATGTTTCAACTCCATCTTTAATTAATTGTCTAAATTCATGAGGAGTTGTATTTTCAATCCAATATACTATTGGTTTAATAGGTTCTGAAATTTCCATTTCAGGATTCTTTTTCTCTAATCTCCAACGATTAATAAAATCTCTGTAATTAACTTTATCAAGAGTTGTCATGTCATTTGTTTGAGTTGTAAAATAACCTATTCGAGAATCATCATTTCTTGTTACATATCCAGAATCAGGCATTTTAATTAAACTATGCTGAAGCATTATCGAAACATTTCTAGAATCTGTTATTGCTTGACTTCCCCTACTTGATGGATATTTACTTTCATAAAAGTAATTAACTACAATATCTGTATTTTCTGGATAATTTCTAATTTTATTATATCTTGTTTTACTTTTACTTAAATTACCTAATCTAAATCCTCTATAACCACCAGAATATGAAGATCTAATTTGTTGTAAAGACTCATTTAAGAAAATATTATCTGCGTTAATCAAAAATTTTGTTTTATCGTCACTTTTAGCAATTATTTCTTCAGAAATAATCAATGGAGTATTAACATTAGCATGAGAAGCATTAGAAAGTGGACTATTTTCATCAAAATAATATTTTGTATTGTGAATAGTAAAATCAATTTTATTATAAAATTTGTTAATTTTTATAATTTTTGAGCCTCTGTATCTACCCCTAACTGTGAAGGCATCTGTTACACCATTTTCAAAATAGCTGAAATAAATAAATTCATTATTTAAGTGAGATGTGTCTATTTCAATGTAAGACTTACCATTCTTCTTATTTTGATAGATATTAAATAGCCCTTCATAAAGTTCGCAATCTTTTGTTTTAGCTTTAATTGGATCTGGTTTTTTAACTTCCTTTTTTTTCTTGTCAGTATTGTCTTTTTTATGCTTAAAAATTGAATACTGTCCAGAAACATTAAAATTGCTAATTAAAGCAACTAGAGATAATAATAGTAATTTCTTCATTTTGTTAAATTGATTTTATAATTCTGATATTAATTTTTTCATTTCATCTGATTTTTTATAATCTCCTTTCATATAATATAATTGCTTGAGAGAAAGAAGAGTGTTTTTATCTTTTGGATTTAGCGAATTTGCACTTTCTAAATATGGTAATGCTTTATTAAAAAATTCATCAGCTTGTTTTTTTAATTTTTTATATTTATTGTTGTCGCTAGTAGAATTAGCTGAATTATTTAATTCAACTGCTTTGTTAAAGAACAAAGCACCCAAGTTATAATTGCTTCCAAAAGAAGAAGGATCAATTTCAATAGCTTTCAAATAATCATTTTCTGCATTAGCTAAATTTCCTTCTTGATCATATATTGTTCCTCTATTAAAATATAATAAGCTATTATTAGGATCAAGTTCTATTGCTTCACCAAGTTTAGTTATTAGTTCACTTGTTCTGCCTAATTCTATATATAAATTAATTTCAGTATTTATTAAAGATTGATCGTCTTCAAACATATCTCTACCAAGTGAAAGATATTCAATTGTTTTATCAATATT
>CAZJXE010000022.1:0-11791 GCA_964549835.1 uncultured Weeksellaceae bacterium | reverse complement strand
GAAGGTTATTTAAATAAAAAATTAACAGAGACTACTGTTGGGGTTGATGAAAATAAAGTTTTTATTGTTGATGTTAATATGGATCCAGTTAAAAAAGAAATAATTCTACCTAGAATTGAATATGATTTTAATAAATGGGATTTAAGAGCGAAATCTATTGCTGATTTAGATATGCTTGCCGAGGCATTAAAAGATAATCCTAATGTTGTAATTGAATTAAAATCTCATACAGACTTTATTGGTAATGATAGAAGTAATTTAAGATTATCCAAGAAAAGAGCTGATGCCTGTGTTGAGTATTTAATTAGTGTAGGTATTGATCCGGGTCAATTAGTTGCAATAGGCGTTGGTGAGAATGAGCCATATGTTATTGAGCAAAAAGATGGTAGATTTAAAGAAGGAGATGTTCTTACAGAATCTTATATTAGAAAAATTAAATTTAAGAAAAATAAGAATAAGGCCAATCAATATAATAGAAGAACATCATTCAAAGTTTTAAGTGAAGATTATGTTCCACAGCAAGAGAATAAATAACACTAAAATATATAAAAATGAAAGCGTCCTTTTTAGGATGCTTTTTTTTGATAAAAAATGAGCAATAGATATAATCAAAGGGGAGTTTCTGCAGATAAAGAAGATGTTCATAGTGCAATCAAAAGCATTAATAAAGGATTATTTCCTAATGCCTTTTGTAAAGTAGTTCCTGATTATTTAACTAATAACGATGAATTTTGTTTGGTTATGCATGCTGATGGTGCTGGAACAAAATCTTCATTAGCTTACATGTACTGGAAAGAAACTAATGATTTAAGTGTTTGGAAAGGGATAGCACAAGATGCTTTAGTAATGAATATTGATGACCTATTATGTGTAGGTGCAGATGATAATATTTTGCTTTCCTCTACAATTGGAAGAAATAAAAATCATATTCCCAAAGAAGTAATATCGTCTATCATTAATGGTACTGAGGAATTAATAAATGATTATAAAAAGTTTGGAGTAAATATTTATTCAACTGGTGGAGAAACTGCTGATGTAGGAGATATTGTGAGAACAATTATTGTTGATTCAACAGTTGTTGCTAGAGTCAAACGTTCAGATATAATTGATAATAGTAATATAAAAGAAGGCAATGTTATAATTGGTTTGTCTTCTTCAGGACAGGCTAGTTATGAAAAAGAATATAATGGGGGAATGGGTAGTAATGGTTTAACTTCAGCAAGACATGATGTATTTTCAAAAGTTTTAGCATCAAAATATCCTGAATCTTTTGACCCTCTTATTCCAGAAGATTTAATTTACTCTGGTACTAGAACACTAACAGAAAAGATTTTAGATTTAAATATTGATATAGGTAAGCTAGTTTTGTCTCCAACTAGAACTTATGCTCCTGTAATAAAAGAAATCTTATCAAAATATAGAAATAAAATTGATGGAATGATTCATTGTAGTGGTGGGGCCCAAACAAAAGTTCTCCATTTTGTAAATAATTTACATATAATTAAAAATAATATGTTCACAGTTCCCCCTCTATTTAAAATGATTCAAGAAGAATCAAATACTGATTGGAAAGAAATGTATAAAGTTTTTAATATGGGACATCGGATGGAATTGTATGTTGATGAATCACTTGCTTCAGAAATAATCAAGATATCTAAATCCTTTAATATTGATGCTAAAATTATAGGTAAAGTTGAATCTTCGAGTAATAAAAAGTTGACAATTTTATCAGAATTTGGTAAATTTATTTACTAATATGTTAGATAAATTAGAGGCAATAAATCAAAGATATATAGAAGTTGAAAAACTCATTTCATCTCCTGATGCGATGAATGATATGAAGGCATATGTTCAACTAAGTAAAGAATATAAAGATCTAGGGCCAATTATTGATATATATAAAACATACAGTAATTTATTATCTAATATAAATGAAGCCAAAGAAATTATTTCAAGTAGTGAGGACATAGAAATGAAAGAAATGGCAAAAATGGAGTTGGATGAAAACCTTCCAAAGGTTAGTTCTTTGGAAGAAGAAATTAAGGTTTTGTTAATTCCAAAAGATCCAGAAGATTCTAAAAACGCAGTTATGGAAATAAGAGCGGGAACAGGCGGAGATGAGGCAAGTATTTTTGCTGGTGATCTTTATAGAATGTATACTTCTTTTTCTCAATCTAAGGGATGGTCAATTGAATTGGTAGATGTTGCTGATGGAACATCCGGTGGCTATAAAGAAATAATATTTAATGTTAGTGGTGAAGATGTATATGGTCAGTTAAAATTTGAATCAGGTGTACATAGAGTACAAAGAGTCCCTCAAACAGAAACACAAGGAAGAGTACATACCTCTGCTGCAACTGTTATAGTACTTCCTGAAGCAGAAGAATTTGATATTGAATTAAAAGATAGTGATATAAGAAAAGACACATATTGCTCATCAGGCCCAGGAGGACAATCTGTAAACACAACTTATTCAGCTGTTCGATTAACTCATATTCCAACTGGTGTTGTTGCACAGTGTCAGGATCAAAAGTCACAACATAAAAATTATGACAAGGCTTTAAAAGTTTTAAGATCTAGAATATATGAGATGGAATTGCAAAAAAAGTTAGAGGAAGATGCAAAAAATAGAAAAACAATGGTTTCATCAGGAGATCGTTCAGCAAAAATCCGAACATATAATTATCCTCAAGGAAGGGTAACAGAACATAGAATTAATCTAACAAAATACAATCTTCAATCTGTAATAAACGGAGAAATTCAGGAGTTTGTGGATGAATTGCAGTTAGCAGAAAACGCAGAAAAACTTAAAGAAGGAACAGCAAATGAATAAACAAGAGCTTATTAATCAAATAAAGGAAAAAAAATCTTTTTTATGTATTGGTCTTGACACAGATAGTGCAAAGATTCCTAAACATTTGTTATCATTTGAGGATCCAGTTTTTGAATTTAATAAAAGAATTATTGATGAAACAAAAGATTTATGTGTTGCTTTTAAATTAAATATTGCATTTTACGAATCTCAAGGTATAAATGGTTGGAAATCTTTAATGAAAACTATTGACTATATTCCAAAAGATATTTTTACAATTGCCGATGCAAAAAGAGGTGATATAGGAAATACTTCCAGCATGTATGCTAAAACTTTTTTTGAAAGTATGGATTTTAGTTCAATAACTGTAAGTCCTTACATGGGAAGTGATTCAGTTGAACCTTTCTTGAAATTCAAAAATAAATGGGTTATTCTTTTAGCTTTAACATCAAATTTAGGTAGTCAAGATTTTCAAAAGATTTCAGATAGTAATGGTGTTAATTTATATGAAAATGTAATAAGAAAATCAGCTAAATGGGCTGGAGATGATAGAATGATGTATGTTGTTGGGGCTACTCAATCGAAATTAATAAAAGAAATTAGAAAGATAGTTCCTAATCATTTTTTGCTTGTTCCTGGCATCGGAGCTCAAGGGGGTAATCTTAGTGAAGTTATTGAAAATGGATTAAATTCTGATTATGGTCTTTTAATAAATTCATCAAGATCAATTATATATTCTGATAGTAGTTTAGATTTTGCTTCATCTGCAAGAAATGCAGCCATGCAAATTAAATTAGAAATGGAGAGGTTTATAAATTAAGATTTCCAAGATATTTTATAAACATAGTACCCAATTATTTCATGAATAAGTTCTTCCCACAATTCAAAAGTTCTTGCTCTTGGCAATAAAAAATATTCAATATTATTGCTAGAATATGTCATGCTATTGTCAACAGGAAATGGTTTTATTTTGATTCCCACTTTATTAAAACAAAAAACAGCTCTTTTCATATGAGTTGCTGAAGTAATTAGTAGATATTCTGAATTTTTATCAACTATTTTTGCAGTTTCTATTGCATTTTCTTTTGTATTTCTTGACTTTGATTCAATTACTATATCTGAACTTTTAATCTTATGATCAATTAAGAATTGTTTTGCAGTTTCAGATTCTTTGTGTTTAAAATTTAATAAATTTCCATTTCCACCAGATATATATATTTTTTTTATTTTTCCAATGTTGTATAGATGAATTGCATAGATTAATCTATCAGCTTCTTTTTTGAAATTATGTCTTTTAGTTAAGTAGTCATACTCACTAAATCCTCCAAGAACAATTCCTCCATCATATACTTTTTTTATTTCCGAAATGGAAATTTGATTTGTTTCCCAATTTTTCACAATTTTTTTATAAAAAAAATCGTTACCAAAGAACAAAAAGAGAATTATTGATATAGACAACATTTTTTTTCTTATTTTCTTTTTAAAATAAGCTAGTGTAAGTGTGGTTAAAATCCAAAATGTAGGTTTTATAAGAAATGAAAGAATTTTAGATATTACAAAAAACATTTTATAAAAATATAATTTTTAATTGTACCTCATGAATTGTTTTCTATTTTCATTAAATTGCACAAAATAATATCATAAAGCTGATGATTTCTATTTTACGTAATTTTTTTGAAAAGACATTTTTTGGAGTAAGTAGTTGGTGGGGTTCAAAATTAGGTGTAAGACCATCATTTATAAGGTTATTTTTTATTTATGCAGCCTTTGCTAATGCAATTACAATTTTTATTTACTTAATTATGGTTTTTATTTTAAGATTAAGAAATATTATTAAATATAAAAAACGAAAATCAGTCTTTGATTTATAATTTATGGATCTTCAATTATTATTAACTATTCTTTTGATTTTTATTGAGTTAATTGCCTTTGCTTGGCTGATAATTGATATTCAAAAATCTAAAAGAAAACAAGATAAAATTATTGAACTTGAACACCAAATTTTACAAGTAGAACATCAAATTTTAAATTTGGAAACAAATATTCTCGAAGCAGAAAATAAAATTATTGATGAAGTAAAGGAGGTTAATAAAAAAATCTCAAAATTAAAATAATGTTTCCTGAAAGAAAAATACTTGGTGTATGTTCGTGGCTATCTTATAAGTTTGATTTAAGTGTTATTGGTTTAAGAATATTATTTTTAATTTTTCTATTTCTTGGTGTTGGTTCTCCAATACTTATTTATCTAATACTTTATTTAATTAAACCAGATAATTTTTAAAATGAATTATTTAATTACTGGAAGTAATGGTCTTTTAGGACAAAAATTATTACAAAAACTTAAGAGTATTGATTGTAAGATTATTGCTACATCATTAGGTGAAAATAAAAATCCTGAAATTGGTTTTTATACATATGAAAATTTAGATATTACTAATCAAAAAATGGTTAATGAGATTATTAATAAATACCAACCAAATGTAATTATAAATACTGCTGCCATAACTAATGTTGATTTATGTGAGGATAAGAAAGATCTTTGTGATCTTGTAAATACTACTGCAGTTGGATATTTAGCTGATGCTGCATTAAAAGTTGGTGCTCATTTAATACATATTTCTACAGATTTTATTTTCGATGGTAAAATAGGTTTCTACAGTGAAGAAGACGCTCCAAACCCATTGTCTTATTATGGGGAATCTAAATTAAATTCAGAAAAATTATTATTAAATCACAATTGTATGTGGTCTATTTTAAGAACAATAGTTATTTATGGAGTAGGTAAAAATTTAGAAAAAAATAATATTGTTTTATGGGCAAAGAATCAATTAGAACAGGGAAATTCAATAAATATTATTGATGATGAATTTAGAGCAATAACATTTGCTGAAGATTTAGCTGGTGCATGTATAAGTACATCATCTAAAAAAGAATTTGGTATTTTCCATATTTCAGGAAACGAATTAATGAGTATTTATGAAATTGTTGAACGTATAGCAAATTTCTATAAATTTGATAAATCGCTTATTAAACGAATTAAGTCAGCAGAATTAAATCAAAAGGCAAGGAGGCCTCAAAAAACAGGATTTAATTTAGAAAAAGCAAGAAAAAAACTAGATTACTCTCCAACACCTTTCTTAGAAAGTTTGGAGATAATTGATAAACAACTTTAAAAAATATTGAATATGAAAAAAATTTTAATTTTTACATTTCTACCGTTTTTATCATTAGCAGATGGGATTGATAAAAAAATAGATGAAGCATTTGCACCTATCTCTAACTTTTTTAGCAATGTGGTTTTTTTTACGATTAATGATATCCCATTTGTTTTGATGCTACTAGTCTTTAGTGCTTTATTTTTTACAATATTTTTTGCCTTTCCAAATATTAGATATTTTAAAGTTGCCATTAATACGGTTAGAGGTAAATATGATGATTTAGATAATAATAGTAATGATCATGAGGATATTAAAGGAACAATAAAAGATGAAAGTAAAGATGGAGAAGTTAGTCACTTTCAAGCATTAGCAACTGCCGTCTCAGGAACAGTAGGTAATGGAAATATTGCTGGTGTTGCTTTAGCTATTGCTCTTGGGGGTCCTGGTGCTACTTTTTGGATGATAATCTGTGGTCTTCTTGGAATGTCAACAAAGTTTGTTGAATGTACTTTAGGTGTTCAATATAGAGATGTGGATGAAGATGGAACTGTTTACGGAGGCCCAATGTATTATATTAGTAAAGGACTCAAAGAAAGAGGATTTGAGTTTTTTGGCAAAATTGCTGCGATTTTATTTGCAATCTTTTGCATTGGTGGATCTTTTGGTGGTGGAAATGCTGCTCAATCAAATCAAGCAACTATTGTTCTAAAAGATCTTATGGGTCTTGAGAGTACTGCTGCAGGAGCAATAATTGGATTAATAATTGCCATAATAGTTGGAATTATTATTATTGGTGGTATAAAAAGAATAGCAAATGTTACCGAAAAGGTTGTCCCTTTTATGGCAGTAATGTATCTTTTTGCATGCTTATATATAATATTATCAAACTATGCATTTATTGATGACGCAATTTCTTTAATTATTAGCGAAGCATTTAATCCTACAGCTGTTGGAGTCGGAAGTGTTATTGGCGTGTTATTAGTAGGATTCAAAAGAGCTGCCTTTTCTAATGAAGCTGGAGCAGGATCTGCTTCAATAGCTCACTCTGCGGTTAAAACTAAATATTCTGCATCAGAAGGACTAGTTGCATTATTAGAACCATTTATTGATACAGTTGTAATATGTACAATGACTGCACTTGTTATTATCATTTTTAATTTTGGAGGGTATTTTGAATATGGAGGTGATGGTGGAATGGTGTATATTGATGGTGTTGGATACGAAGGAGCAGGAATTACTTCCAAAGCATTTGCTCAATATATTCCTTTTTCAAATATCTTTTTGACAATTGCAGTTGTTTTATTTGCAGTTTCAACAATGATTTCATGGTCTTATTATGGACTACAGTCATGGAAGTTTATTTTTGGAAGAGGATATTATGCTGATTTAACATATAAAATTCTATTTTTATTATTTATAGTAATTGGCGCTGCATCTAGTATGTCATCTATTTGGGCCTTTTCAGATGCAATGATTTTTGCAATGATTTTTCCAAATATGGTTGGATTATTTTTCTTATTTCCAGTTGTAAAAAAAGAACTCTCAAAATATTTAGATGCTATTAAAAAAAATAACTTATAGTTTATGATTGATTTAGAAATAGATAGTCTAATTAGAGAAGTAATTGATTTTCCTAAAAAGGGCATATCTTTCAAAGATATTACTCCTCTTTTAATGGATAAGGATATTTCTGATAAAATAATTTTAGAGTTTGAATCTAGAGTAATGGATTTTGACTTAGATGCAATTGTTGGAATTGAAAGTAGAGGTTTTCTTTATGGATTTTTATTGGCAAATAAGCTAGGCATTCCTTTTATTCCCATTAGAAAATCTGGCAAATTACCTTGTAAAACTATCAAATATAAATATGATCTTGAATATGGTTCTTCAGAAATAGAAATACATAAAGATGATTTAAAGAAGGATTGGAATGTATTAATTCATGATGATTTACTTGCAACTGGGGGTACAGCATGTGCAGCGGCTGAATTGATTAGTTTATCTGGTGCAAAAGTTGCAGGATTTACTTTTATTGTAAGTCTAGACTTTTTAAATCCAAATGAAAAATTGTCAAAGTACTCTAGTAATATTATTAATCTTGTTGAATACAAATAATTTTCTAGATATATTTGTTATTATCAAGGATATTTATATTTTTGCAAACCAATAAATTTAATATATGCTAGTAATTCCAGTAAAAGACGGAGAAAATATCGATAGAGCCTTAAAAAGATTTAAACGAAAGTTTTTAAAAACAGGTACATTAAAGCAGGTAAGATCAAGAAAGCAGTATATTAAAAAGTCAGAAAGACTTCGCGTTAAAAAACAAAAAGCAGTTTACTCAGAGAATATGTTGAGAAACATGGAGTAATCCTCTCTAATTCATCTTATTTTTTTAATTTAGAGCTTGTAAATACAACATAATGTATTTAAAGGAATTCATTCATTATATACAATCAGAAAAGCGTTATTCGGATCATACAATAACCTCATACAAGGTTGATTTAAACCAATTTTTTAATTTTTTAATTGAAGAGTACAATATAGATCATCCTCAAAATGTTAACTTTAAAATTGTAAGAAATTGGATTTCTCATTTACTTGAATTAGGATTAAAAGCTAGAAGTGTAAATCGAAAGATTTCTACTTTGAAATCCTATTTTAGATTTTTGGTAATTTCTAATTATTCTGATAGTAATCCTACATTAAAAATTACTTCTCCAAAAACATCAAAAAGATTACCTGTTTTTATAGAAAAAGATAAAATAAATTCCTTGTTAGATGCAAATTTTTTTGAAGATAATTTTATGGGACATCGCGATAAATTGATATTAGAGTTGTTTTACTTTACTGGAATAAGATTAAGTGAACTGTTAAATATTTCAATTTCTGATATTGATTTTAATAATTCCCAAATTAAAGTTTTGGGAAAAAGAAACAAAGAAAGATTAATTCCTTTAACATATTCTTTAATTTCTGATTTAAAGGTTTTTATAAATAAATTTAATATTGGTAGTTATTTGTTTGTTGATGAAAACAAAAAGAAGCTTTATTCAAAGAAAGTATATAGAATAGTAAATAAATATATTTCTAAAGTATCTAGTCTAAAAAAGAAAAGTCCTCATATTCTACGTCATTCTTTTGCTACACATATGTTAAATAACGGAGCAGATATAAATGCCATTAAAGAAATTTTAGGTCATTCTAATTTGAGTGCTACTCAGATATACACTCATAATTCTATTAAAAAATTAAAAAATGTTCACAAGCAAGCTCATCCAAAAGCATAATTTTTAAAATTAAAATTTGGTCTTTATTTTAATAAAAATGTCTTGTGATATTTAGTCTTTATTTAAATTGTAATTATAAGTAGTAAAAAAATCATTTTTTTTATTGTTTGTATGAAAAATTTAATAAATTTGCAGCCCATTTTATGGATGATGTTCTTTATATAGGTGAACAGAATTAGCCGATATAGCTCAGCTGGCTAGAGCAGCTGATTTGTAATCAGCAGGTCGTGGGTTCGAGTCCCTCTATCGGCTCTTTTAGGGGGAGATACTCAAGCGGTCAACGAGGGCAGACTGTAAATCTGCTGGCTTAGCCTTCACAGGTTCGAATCCTGTTCTCCCCACATAAATTAATTAATGAATTTGCGAGAGTAGCTCAGTTGGTAGAGCGTCAGCCTTCCAAGCTGAGGGTCGCGGGTTCGAATCCCGTCTCTCGCTCTTTATTTCTAGCCGGTGTAGCTCAGGGGTAGAGCGTTTCCTTGGTAAGGAAGAGGTCACGGGTTCAATTCCCGTCATTGGCTCGAAAGCGTATAAGTAGTAGAAGTAAAAAAATGATTTTATAGATATAATATTAATTAAATTAAACAAAAATGGCAAAAGAAAATTTTAATCGTACCAAACCACATTTAAATATTGGTACTATTGGTCACGTAGACCATGGAAAAACAACTTTGACAGCTGGTATTACTAAAGTTCTAGCTGAAAAAGGTGGTGCTGAAGTTCGTGATTTTGACACGATTGATAATGCGCCTGAAGAAAAAGAAAGAGGTATAACAATAAATACTTCACACGTTGAATATGAAACAGATAATAGACACTATGCTCACGTAGACTGTCCAGGTCACGCCGATTATGTAAAAAACATGGTTACTGGTGCTGCTCAAATGGATGGAGCAATTTTAGTTTGTGCTGCAACTGATGGTCCAATGCCACAGACAAGAGAGCATATCTTACTAGCTCGTCAGGTAGGTGTTCCTAGTATTGTTGTATTTCTAAACAAAGCCGATATGGTGGACGACGAAGAGTTGTTAGAGCTTGTTGAAATGGAAGTTAGAGAACTGTTATCATTTTATGATTATGATGGTGATAATACTCCAATAGTTACTGGATCTGCTTTAGGTGCATTAAATGGTGAAGCTGAGTGGGTTACTAAGGTGGATGAGTTAATGGCCGCTGTAGATTCATGGATACCTGAGCCTGTTAGAGATAATGAAAAGCCTTTCTTAATGCCAATTGAAGATGTATTTACAATTACTGGTAGAGGTACTGTTGCAACAGGAAGAATAGAAACTGGTGTTGCTAACACTGGTGACGCAGTTGATATTATTGGAATGGGTGCTGAAAAATTAGGTTCTACAGTAACTGGAGTTGAAATGTTTAGAAAAATTCTTGATAGAGGTGAAGCTGGAGACAATGTTGGTATTCTTTTAAGAGGAATTGAGAAAACTGATATTAAGAGAGGAATGGTGATTTGCAAGCCAGGTTCTGTAACTCCTCATGGGAAATTTGAAGCTGAGGTTTATATTCTTAAAAAAGAAGAAGGTGGTCGTCATACTCCTTTTCATAATAAATATCGTCCACAGTTTTATATCAGAACTACAGATGTTACTGGTGAAATCTTTTTGCCATCTGGAACAGAAATGGTAATGCCAGGTGATAACTTAACAATTACTGTTGAGTTAATTAGTCCAGTAGCCATGAGTGAAGGATTGAGATTTGCAATTAGAGAAGGTGGTAGAACTGTAGGGGCTGGACAGATTACTAAGATATTGTAATTAATTAAGTTTTTATAATAAAAGAAGATCTTTAGAATCTTCTTTTATTATTTAAACGGGTGTAGCTCAATTGGTAGAGTAGTGGTCTCCAAAACCATTGGCTGGGAGTTCGAGTCTCTCCACCCGTGCGAGACTAAAAAAAATTATATAAAAATGTCTAAAATAAGTGGATATATCAAGGAATCTTTTCATGAGCTTGTAAATAAAGTTTCATGGCCGACTTGGTCTGAGTTACAAAATAGTTCAATTGTTGTTGCAATTGCAACCATAATTATTGCACTTATTATTTATTTTATGGATTCTATTTTCAGTAATTTAATGAAGATTTTTTATAGTTTTTTTGGATAGGTAAATTATGACAGAAGAATTAAAACATATTGATAAAGCTGGCAATGTAGAAAATGCTGAGGTTGTAGAAAACGTTGAGTTCGTAGAAAAAACTGATGTCGTTGATAATACTGAAGTTGTAAAATCTAATGATTCAAAACAATCTAACAAACATTGGTATGTTTTAAGAGTAATGGGTGGAAAAGAAAAGAAAACAGTTTCTTTTATTGAAAAGGAAATAGAAAGACTAAAAATAAAGGAAAATGTTTCTAAAATCTTAGTTCCAACTGAAAAGGTTTATCAAATTAGAAATGGAAAGAAAATAAGTAAAGAAAGAAATTTTTTTCCTGGTTATGTATTAGTTGAAGCAAACTTAGTTGGAGAGGTTCCTCATGTTCTAAAAAATATTACAGGTGTACTAGGCTTTCTAGG
>CAZJXE010000021.1:0-12028 GCA_964549835.1 uncultured Weeksellaceae bacterium | reverse complement strand
CTATCTTCTCTTGGTCTAAACTCATCAATAGATTTTTTACAACCTTATGAGGACCGTTCATTGTTTGAGTGTGACCCCAATATGATTCAGAGTAATAAAGATTGATCATAACCAAGTCCAGTTTCCAAATGTCATATCTCTGACAGATTTATCAGCACAAGTAGCAGCAAACCAATCCATCGGTGCAATAACGTGTTCACTATCTGCTAACCAAGCACCCCACCAAGAGAATGATGAGTTTGCAATAATATGATAATTACATTTTGACATTAGACACAAATCAATATCTGCATCATTACCTTCAGAGATCATAATACTATCATCAGCAAATAGTTCTTGTTCTTTACACCACGCAGGGTCATCAGAGAATACAAGTATCTTATTAGTTTTATCAAATTTTTTCAATGCCTGTTCATAGTAACTCATTGGTTGAACAGGATGATTTGGATTTACAGTATAGTCTGTTCTACGAAGATGAACTGATATTACTTTTTGATCACTGTGTACTGTCTCAAACATCTCTGTACATATTGCTTCTACTTCTTTTGAGAAAGTAAAATCATTTTTGATTTCATCTTTAATATGTTCAAAGTATTTTGGTGATTGATAGTAACCATACAAGTCCACATTATCAGGACAAGAATTAAAAAGTTCTTGATCAAACTCGTGCATTCTTTCCTGTAGCATTGGGTTTCTTAACATATTAATAGTATTATTTTTACCAATATCAAATACATTGTATATGTTAAGAGTTGACTCTCTGACTAAAGGGTCATTTTGACCAAATACATCTAAAGGTGGAATACAATAATCATAACCGTGCTTTCGAGCAATACCTTTTAATGTGGCATACTGAAACATTTGATTTGCTAATCTTCCAAGATTACCTAGATTATTAAACGTTAACATTTTCTTTAAACCATTCGTATGTAGATTCTATACCTTCACGCAAACTTATCTTTGGTTCCCAACCTATTGATTTTATTTTATCTACGTTTAAAACTTTTCTTGGTGTGCCATTTGGTTTGGATGTATCCCATTCATAATCATTCTTATAACCAACTACATCTACAATAGTTTCTGCTAATTCTTTGATTGTAACATCTTCACCAGTTCCCACGTTTATGTGTTCATCCCCTTCGTAGTCTTGCATACAAGTATAACACGCTTCTGCTAAATCATCAACATGAAGAAACTCTCTCTTTGGAGAACCATCACCCCATAACTTAACTACCCAATGCTTACTCTTATCAAGTGATCCATGAAACTTAGATATCAAGGCAGGTAAAACGTGTGATGAATTATGGTCAAAGTTATCATTTGGTCCGTATAGATTTGTAGGCATTAATGATATTGCGTTAAATCCATATTGTTGACGATATGCACGACACATTCTCATTCCTGCAATCTTTGCAATTGCATATGCATCATTACTTGATTCTAATGGTGCAGTCATTAGTTGATCTTCTGTGATTGGTTGCTTTGCCATCTTTGGGTAGATGCAAGATGAACCTAGAAATACGAACTTCTTGACACCATTACGATATGCAGCATCAATTACATTTGATTGTATCATCAAATTGTCGTATATAAAATCTGCGGGATTGTCCCTATTCGCTAAGATACCACCAACCTTTGCTGCTGCAAGAAATACATACTCTGGTTTTGCTTGCTCAAAGTATGCATCTACTCTTGCTTTATTTCTTAGGTCGCAGTTATCTCTACTAATCCAATAGATATTATTATAAGATTTTTTCTCCAAGTTACGGAAGATTGCCGAACCTACAAGTCCTTTATGACCTGCAACAAATACTTTAGAATTACTGTCCATAGATACACATGTCCTCAACTAATTGATCAAATGTTGTGGTTGGTTTCCAACCTAATTTTTCTTTTGCTTTTGTAGGATCTCCAAGAAGAGACTCAACTTCTGCTGGTCTAAAATATTTTTCATCTACAGCGACCACTGTTCTTTTACTTACTTTATCAACTGCTACTTCATCTAATCCTTCTCCTCTCCACTCAAGATTTAATCCAAAGTATGGAGCAGCTTTGTTCACAAAATCACGAACTGAATATTGTTCACCAGTTGCAATAACATAATCATCAGGTTCATCTTGTTGTAGCATAAGGTACATTGCCTCTACAAAATCTTTTGCGTGTCCCCAATCTCTCTTTGCATCAAGATTACCAAGATATAAACAATTCTGCAATCCTACAGATATTTGAGATAATGCTCTTGTAATTTTACGGGTTACAAATGTCTCACCTCTTCTAGGTGATTCATGGTTGAATAGAATACCAGAACTACAGTGCATACCATATGATTCACGATAGTTCTTTACTATCCAATATCCATATAACTTTGCCACACCATAAGGTGAACGTGGGTAGAAAGGAGTTGTTTCAGTTTGTGGCACTGCTTGAACTAGTCCATAGAGTTCTGATGTTGATGCCTGATAGATGCGTACATCATTTTGCATACCAAGTAAACGAACTGCTTCTAAAACACGTAGTGTACCAAGACCATCAACCTGTCCTGTATATTCTGGTGTTTCAAAAGAAACTTTAACGTGACTTTGTGCACCTAAATTGTATATCTCATGTGGTTCTACTTTTTTAATTACACCAATTAAATTAGTTGCATCTGTTAAATCACCATAATGTAAATTAATCTTTTCGTAGATATGATCTATACGATGGGTATTAATAAGAGAACTTCTTCTCACAATGCCATGAACTTCATATCCTAATTCTAATAATAACTCTGCAAGGTAAGAACCGTCCTGTCCAGTAATACCTGTAATCAAAGCAACTTTTGCTTGTTTCATTCTCTTGATAATGTAATGTGTTTGCCTTGTCCTTCATAGGCAAGAAAATCAACGTCATTGTATAATTCTGGTTCGTCGATTTGATAGTTTGTCCAATCACCAGCGTATGGACGGTTAACATCTATAATTCCAGCAAGAGCATCTATTGATGCACCTACATCTAAGAAGACAGCATCTGTGTGTTTCTTCAACCTATGTATGAGACCTGATTTAACATGACCCATACCCATCAAAAATATTTTAGATGTTGAATTTTTAAGTTGTTCTCCAACCATTTGTTCAGTTGCATCAATATCATCACAAGCAAATTTTTGTGGTAATGATATATAATCTTCAAACTTTTCAAGACCAAGATAATCTTGATATTGTGGTGCTTCCATAAGGTTCTGAATAATATTCATCTTAGTGTTTGCACCTATTAATCCTATCTTACCAGCAAATGTTCTTAATAACCACTTATTCGTTACTAAACCGTAACCAAACTCAGCAGGGTAATGAACCCCACGATGAATTACTTCTGCAAACTTTTTTCTATTTGTAGGGTATATTTCACACGTATAGAAATCACATTCTTGTGCACCTTTTACAAATGCATCATGATTAATATCATCATAACTTTTACTCAATGCTCTACGACCAGGTGTTGCACTACCAACTGGTTGTTTTTTCAAGAAAAAATAATCACCGTCACCAAATTTATAAAAAGTTTTTGATACATTATCATAGACATATCCTTTTAATAAATCCATAAACTCAATCAACTCTGATTCAAATCTAGGATAAGTTTTTTCACTATGGAAACAAGGGTCAGTATCATTATTAATTGTACCCTCAATTTTATACATATCCAAATACATTAGTTTACCCCCTTGAAATATTCACGTATCCAATATACAACATAATCTATATCATCATCGGTCATTGCAGGATGACAAGGTAATGTAATTAATCTTTTCCATTCCTTATCTGCTACAGGATATTCTCTTTGATTCATATGACTTACAACCTTGTGAAGATGTAGTGCTTTATAGTGAACACTTGTATTAATCTTCTTATCTGCAAGATAATCAATTAATTTATCACGATGTTCTGCAGGAACTCTTGCAGAATAATTTTGGCAAGTATGACTCCATACTGGTGTTTGAATTATATCACCTAACTTTTCATTGTATTTTGATTGAACATATCTTCTAATCTCCAAATGTTTTTCAAGTTTCTTCAACTGCTCTAAACAAATAGCAGCAGTCAAGTCAATCATATATGCTTTGTATCCTACAACATCAACATCATAATCCCAAGCATAACCAGGTGCACCATTCCTTGAGTTTGACCTTGAATATGTGCTTGTAATACCCAACCAAGTTAATGGAACTAATTTTTCATACAGTTCTTTACTATTAGTAGTAATCATTCCACCATCACCACAAGGCAATGTTTTTACTGCTTGAAATGACCATACAGCAGCGTCACCCCGTGATCCTGCACCAGGAGCGTAGCAAGCGTGTGCACAGTCCTCTAGGATAAATCCATCATAAAACTCTCTAATCCTCTCTACAGGTGCCAATACACCTGAGTAATTTACAGCAGTAACTAATTTTGTGTTAGATTTTAAGTTTTTCTTAACATCTTCAGGGTCAATATTAAGATCATGGGGCATTACATCCACAATCGTAGACGTACAATTATTCCAGACAGGAACAATCGCTGTTGTCATAAAAGATATTGTAGGACTTATAACATCACAGTCTTTGATGCCAAGTGCTTTCAATACTAAGTCTTGTCCTGATGTATTACTATCAACAGCAAGTGCATATTTTGCACCAACCATCTCAGCAAACTTCTTTTCAAACTCTGCAACTTTAGGACCTTTGCCCCACCATCCACTTTCGATTGATTCTCTAAGTGATGCAATCTCTTCTTCACCACCAAGTGGACGAAGAACTGGTAATACTTTATCTCTGATTTTCATTAACAAACGTGATAGTTGGATATGTCTAATGAATTATTATTTCTCTGCCAATCATTTCTAATTAGACCCAAAAAGTCTAACCATTCATACTCAATATTATTTCTTTCTACAAAATCATAAAGATTATATTCTGATCCTATTTGGTTTTGCAAATTATAATCCATTCGCTGTATACTAAAGTCAGCATACATTACCATCTTATCTGATTTCATACTAAAAAACATATCATTAAATAATTTACCTTTCTCATTCACTTGTACTCTACCATCAAGAAAAACAAAATCTGGATAGGATAAAAGTGCATCCTTCTCTAATCTTTCAGTTCTCTCAAATACATATGGACAAGTATAAAATTGTCTTCCTGTAACGTATGCAATATTTTCATATTCATCAGGGTCAATTTGGTCTAACCCACTCTTTAATAAGGTGAGTTCACCCATTCCTTTATTTGCAGTTCCCATATTGCTTTCACTTCCCGTTGCACACATTTCTGTATCATTCAGAAAATCTCTCAACTCATCATTCTTAATTTGACTTGCATCATCAATTGTATTTTCACACACAAGTAAATCAAATGATTTTGGTAATACTCTTTGCAGTTGTTTTAAAGAACGTAAATATTCTTTCTCTCTATTATCACAAACATTATCTGGATATTGTGATGGTCGTATAGAGCAGAATGCTAATGCTAAATTTTTCATACTTCTATTATATCATATTTTTGGCATTCGTCAAAAGTAAATCCTCTTTCGTCTTTAGCTGATAACTTTGGTTGTGCGTATCCCCAATATTCATAGAATGGCCACGCTATCGAAGCCTCTTTATCATTCCACATTAATGTTCGATCATATTGTGGATAGTAGTAATCAGTTACCTTATACTCAAATTCTGCAGTATCAGAAACAGTAAAAAATCCATGTGCTAAACCTGGTGGAACCCACAACATCAAATCAGGTCTATTCAACTTAAATGTAAAATTCTTTTTATATGTTGGAGAGTTCACTCTTAAGTCTACAATCGCATCAAAGATTTCACCCTGAGTACATCTTACTAACTTACCTTGTGGGTGTTTGATCTGATAATGTAGTCCTCTTAATACTCCCTCTGTTGATAGTGAATGATTATCCTGAACAAAATTAAAATCTCCTACCTCTTCCTGAAATTGTTTATGATTAAAAGTCTCCATAAAGAAACCTCTATCATCACCAAACTTTTCTACTTGTATGACGTATGCACCGTCAATACTAGTCTCTGTTTTTTTCATACCAATCAATCGTTTTTTTCAATCCATCCTCAATATTAAATTCTGGTTGGAAAGAAATCGTTTTGTATATCTTAGCATTATCTATAGCATATCGCAAGTCGTGTCCTGGTCTATCATCTACAAACTCAATCAAGTCTTCACTTGCATTCATCAACTTAATAATCATCTTTACAAGATCAAGATTTGTCATCTCACATTCACCACCAATATTATACTTTTGTCCTACATCACCTGCATATGATATACCTAAAATTCCAGCACAATGATCTTCAACATATATCCAGTCTCTTATGTTTTCACCCTGACTGTATATTGGTATTTTCTTTCCCTCTAATATATTATTGATTGTTTTTGGTATTAGTTTCTCACGATGCTGTCTTGGTCCATAATTATTAGAGCAGTTTGTAATCATCACAGGCAAACCATAAGTGTTATGATATGATATCACAAAATGATCACTTGATGCTTTAGATGCTGCATATGGATTTTGTGGATTGTATGGTGAATTCTCTGTGAATGCTGGTTCATTTAATTTTAATGCACCATAAACTTCGTCTGTTGATATATGATGAAACATCTGAACATCATACTTAACAGATAACTTAAGTAAATTAAGTGTTCCTATAATATTAGTATCAATAAATGGTGCAACATTATCAATTGAATTATCAACGTGAGTCTCTGCTGCAAAATTAAATATTGTCTTTGGTTTATATTGCTTGAACAACTCTTCTAATCTACTTTCATATGCAAGGTCTACACCTTTGACAGGATATGTTAATGGGTGAAGATTATCCATATCACCTGCATAGGTAAGTTTATCTAATATGATTACATCATTCCATATATCAGAAACATAATGTGCAAAATTGCTACCTATAAATCCTGCACCACCAGTAATAAAAGTCGTCATAATGAAGGTAATAAATTAAGGTATGACTGATACTCACCCTTTGGATAAGTAGCAGCAAGTTTTAATAATTCTTCTTTATCTATCCACCCATTTTTGTAAGCAACTTCCTCTGGACAAGATATCTTATATGATTGTATCTCTTCTAAATTACAGATTAAATTAGATGCTAATAATAATGACTTAAATGTACCTGCATCTATCCAAGTCATAGTTCTTGTAAGATTATTGACTCTTAACTCTTGATTATCAAGATACTTTTTACACAAATCTACTATTTCAATTTCTTTTCTTTTTGATGGTGTAAGTTGTTTTGCATATTCAATGCAACGATTATCAAAGAAGTATATTCCTATCAAAGCACGATTAGATTTTGGGTGCGTTGGTTTCTCTTCAATTGATACGACTTCTCCCTCATCAAATCTTTCAAATTCTACAACACCAAATCTCTCTGCATCTCTTACAGGATATGTCAAGACTGTTCCACCTGTTCCTGTTTGTGATTTTTTAAGTATTACATCTAAGTTATTTCCAAATATAATATTATCACCAAGTATCATGCATACATTATCATCACCTATAAATTCTTCTCCTAATATAAATGCCTCTGGTAATCCATTTGGTTTTGGTTGTATCTTATATTGAATCGATATACCTAAATGTGAACCATCACCAAACAATCTTTCATACTGTGGATATTGATCTTCTGCACTTATAATTAATATCTCTTTAATACCTGCAAGCATTAATGTACTGAGTGGATAATAGATTAATGGTTTATCATACACATTCAATAGTTGTTTAGATACAACAGAAGTTGTGGGATACAATCTTGTACCCCTACCACCAGCAAGTATAATACCTTTATAAGTCAAAGTTATTCCTGTCTATATTAAATGAGTATGCTGTATCAATACCACCATCCCAAGGTTTGCGATCATTAATAAGTATCCTCTCACCTCTTGGTGTATCATATATTATTCTATCATAGCGAATGTTATTGTCAACAAGACATTTCTCTGCGATACCCTTGAACTCTGAGTTTCTTGCAGTGATAATCAAAATGTAATCAGTGTCATCAATATTCTTTTCATAAAATTCTTTCACACCTGGCAACAGTTCATCAACACCATTCTTATAACCATTGTGAACTACAAGAGTTCCATCAAGGTCAAAAATCCAAGTCTTCTCAATATCGTCTAGTCTGAAACTGCTTCTGTCCATAATTGACATCCTTTATAAAATGCAAACAAAACTGCATCATAGTCTTCTTTCACATATCCTGTGAGAGCAAACCAGATGCATGCGTGTATAAGTTGTATCTCTGCTTTAGGTACACCCGACCTTTTAATTATGAGGTCAGCATACTCCTCATACCCATTTGATTTTATTTCTAAATCTACATTTCGTTTACCTAATTTAATTCTATAATCTTTAGAATTGATTGAATCATAATTACCATATGCTGAATAATATAATTTTGCATAATCATATCTTCGATCACCATAGATTGGTGTGTTACCAAAAACACCACGAGGATCAATAAACCATATCTTGCTATTCTCATCAGCGATTGTATTACTAAAGGTATTGTCACCATGTATGATATTAAATTTATCAATATTCGATATCTTTTTAATATGATTTACAAAATATTCTTCATCACACAATGGATTTATACACATTCTTGAATTTATTTTAACCATTGGTTCATCTATATCACGTATCAAACTTCTTACTTCTTCAACTCTACTTTTAGTTTTGTTCAGATATACATCTATCATATCATCGTTGTTTGCTTCTACCTCTGCTATATTATGAAGAGAGTCTAAAGCATCACAGAAGTTATTAATCAATTGTTCTTTATCATCTTTAATATCCCATAGATGATCTCCATTAATCTTTTCCATTGTAAATGGATTGTATGAATGAATTTTTGGTATATTTTCTAATCTATCACTAACAGCATTGTACCAAAGTTTTTCTTTGTTATGAACATCTTCATACTTAGGATCAATACATTTTTTAATTACCTTATTACCATCTATTATAACTTCGTTGAAGAAACGATGATTAATTTCACTCGCTATTAAATTCTCATACTTATCAACTTCACCTACTTCAAAACAATTTGATAATGTGAAACTTTCAATCTCATCAACTGTATAGTTCTCACTAAGAAATCCTCTAACAAGTGATTTTGATATTGATAATTTACTAAATTTTTCTTTATTCTTAAATGCAAAAAATCCTGCGACACCAACTTCGGTTGATGCTTCATTTACAAATTTATTATCTTCTAATTTCCAACGACACTTAAATTTATCAGACAATCCCACAAGTAATTCTTTATCAAATACAAACTCTGGTGTTTCTTCAAAAAATAAATCTGCCCACGTTAATATGAATGGTTCATTATCAGGTATGATATTCTCCATAACTCTACTCAATCCACCTGCGGTTCCCTGCTCTGTCGTTTGACATACAGTAAAATCTTGCTTGCAGAAGTTTGCGAGGTATGTTTCCAATACATCTGATTTATAATCTGCGATAATAATTATTTCTTTATCCTTAAACTTTTCAATCGTATTCATAATCATTGGAATACCTTTCACAGGAACTAAACACTTTGGTTTGTTCTCTGCATAGCGACCCATACGAATACCTTTACCACCCGCTTGAATTATCACATATTTTATATCTTTACTATTCATAATTCAATCTGACCTATACTACCACCAGGATGATTAGTAATAAATTCTTCAAGAGTTAGTTTAGACATATCAGATATCTCACAAGCAACTGATTGTAAAAATATTGTGAACACAGCAATAGAGCAAGTTGGGACAATATTTAAATGATCTGCCTCATCATCAACATGTAAATCTATATCAAGATAAGAATAATCCAAAGAATCATTATTCGGATTAGAATGTATAGAAACAATTTTGCAGTCTTTGTGTTTAACATGATAGAGAAAATTTATAAGTTCTTCTGTGTTTCCACTTTTTGATATAGCTACAATTACGTCTTCTCGATTAATTACACCCATATCACCATGAACACTATCAACTGGATTAATGTAAAAGCAAGGTAATCCAATTGAAGAGAAAGTTGATGCTGCCTTTGCTGCAACGTGTCCATTCTTACCAACACCAGTAAAAAATATTTTACCTCTTGAATTTAATAAAAGTCTTACAAAATTATATACTTTAGCACTATCAACATTATCATGTGAATATTGAATTGCATCTATATGTTTTTGAAAGAACTGAAATACACTCATTGTACTCCCTTATATAATTTAACGGAGTCCTCAACCAATGATGTGTTATTAACAATTGCATCTGAAACCTGTCGATTAATTGCTTGAACTAATCTTGGTCTTTTCTGTTTAAAACAAATATCAATCTTTCTTTTAAGAGCACCCAACTCTTCATCAGTAGTTGCTTCCTGTGCTGCATCTTCAAGCATCCAAGTTCTTATATGCAGGATGCATAATTTTTCAACAACCTCACCAAGATTATCAGTCTCAGAAAAAATTATATCAGGTAACTCTCCTTTTGCAAGAACATCATTAACAGTGTTCTTTATAGCAGCATCAATCACATCACCAAAATCATTCATACTCTAAAGATGCATCTTTTCCATATACTAGCACTGTATTATCGTTTATGTCAACCTTATTGTAATCTACGTATCCCCAATCATCATTATTTTTATATTTAATTTTTGACCAGTGGTTCTCTCTTTCTCTAGATAACCCGTGATACAAATGATAATATGGTGCTTCTAATAGTTTGAGTTGTTTGCCTCTTTTATATAAGTTCCATAATATCTCACTATCCATGTTTGCTTGGTTCTTCTCTGTTCGATGTCCGTATTCTGATTCGTTATATGCTGTTGCAACATTGAACATCACATTACGAGAGAACATCGATGCATCACCAGACCATAAACCAAGAACAGGGTCTTCTTGCTGTAAACCGTGATGTATTAAATTTTGATGTAAATCTAAAACTTGCTCTGGGTCTCCCCAACCATCTAAATGACCTGTAAGTAAATCGCCATTTGGAATTATACGAGGATTATCTGAAGGTTGTTGATCTAATTGAATATCACCACGATATCTTACACGATAAAAATAATCATCTTTATTATCGTTTTTAAGTTCCTCTTTAATTTTATCAATCAAACTCTGAGTTAATAATATATCTGAATTAGTTACAAATATAAAATCACCAGTTGATACACGTATACCTGCATTCTTAGCAAAGTATTCATAGTATGTTGTAGAGCATAAATCTTCCTCTAATATAACCGTGTTATCAACGATTACATTTTTAACTCTTTTATTTTTTAAAAATGATGAGAGTGATTCATTCTCATACAAATATTTTTGATCAATCGGATTGAAATCAACTGCAATAATTTCATAATCAAGACCAGATTTATCAAGCAAAGGAATATTATACTCCAACGCTTTCTCTAATCTTTGAATAAAAGTTTCACCATAGTTGTCATCACGACCACCAAATACAATACTAAGATCCATTAAACTCTACCAAAATCATCATCAAATCGTTCAATATCATCCTCTTCAAGATATGCTCCACATTGTACCTCTACAATTTTAAGAGGTATTTTACCAGGATTTGATAATCTATGCATTGTGCATATTGGAACATATGAACCTTGATTAACATTGACGAATTGTTTTTTATTATCAACCTCAACGAGTGCTGTCCCTTCGACAACAACCCAATGTTCTGATCGATGCATATGTCTTTGCAATGATAAACTTTTGCCAGGTTCAACCAAAATAGATTTTACTTTATATGCTGACCCAGTATCAATGACATCATACCAACCCCAAGGTCGTTTTCCCTTCATTTTTTAAAATACTTTTGAATAACTTCAATTTGATCTTGATACTTTGCAATCATATCAAGTTCTTGTTCGATTGCTTCAACAATATTAGAATGTTCACCAATACCCACAGGATTGGTTAAATAAACTTCTACGTTTGCAACGTGTTTTTGTATGTCACCTTG
>CAZJXE010000020.1:0-12096 GCA_964549835.1 uncultured Weeksellaceae bacterium | reverse complement strand
CCATAATAGCCATTTTCTTTAATGTAGTATTCAAAAAAGGTTTTGATGCATACATGAGTGTCTTACCAGAATGTAATACATCATCAATTAATATTACTGATTTATTTATGTATTCATCTTCATCTAGAGATAATTTAATATTATTTAAAGATTTATCACTATTAAATGAAATTTTAGATAAAATAGTTTTAAAATGAGATATTTTTAATAAATGTGATTTTACTGATTGAGCAATTAAAAAGCCTTTTTCTCCAATTCCAACTAAAACAATCTCTTTTTCTTCAAAATTATTTTCATAAATCTGCCAAGAAAGTCTCAAAATTTTTTGATCAATTTGTTCCTTGTTTAGAATTTTTATCTCATTTTTCATATATACAAATTTAATTATTTAGTTAATATTTTAATATAATTACTAAATAAAAAAATCCAAATTGATTAAAATAATATATACTATATTATTTATTTATATAAATTAATTTAAAATACTGATTAATAGTATATTATAAGTTTATTTTGACATTTTGTCATGCATATATTATAGGTGTTTTTTAGTGTAAAGTATATAAGTTTTTATAATATTGCAAAATGAGAATAGATATCATCACAATATTTCCTGAATTTTTTGAAAGCAGTTTAAATTTTTCAATTTTGAAAAAAGCTAAAGAAAAAAAAATTATAGATATCAAAACTCACAATCTAAGAGATTATTCAGAAAATAAACAAAAAAGTGTTGATGATTACCAGTTTGGCGGGGGTGCTGGTATGGTAATGAATATTCAGCCGATATACAATTGTATCAACAAATTAAAAAACGAACGAAATTATGATGAAATTATTTATCTCACTCCTGATGGCCAGACATTGAATCAAAGATTATGTAACTCAATATCATTAAAAGGTAATATTATTCTCCTATGTGGACATTACAAAGGAATAGATCATCGAATAAGAGAGCATCTTATAACAAAGGAAATATCAATTGGAGATTATGTCCTTACTGGAGGAGAATTAGCAGCATGTATTTTAATTGACTCTGTAATTAGGCTAATTCCTGGAGTAATATCAGATGAATCATCTGCACTAAATGATTCATTCCAGGATAATCTATTACCTCCTCCGATATACACAAGACCATCAGACTTTAATGGTTGGAAGGTTCCTGATGTTTTACTTTCTGGAGATCAAAAAAAAATAGAAAAATGGAGAGATGATCAATCAATAAAAAGAACAACTAATTTAAGACCTGATCTTTTATCCTAAAAATTGATGTTTTCTATTAGATAGTTTAAAAATTATCATTAATATTGCAAACGATTTTTCAAGAGTAAATAAAAATGGATTTAACAAAAGAAATAGCTAAAGAATTACAACCAACTTCTGAACTTCCAGAATTTAAATCAGGAGATAATATTACTGTGTACTACAAGATTAAAGAAGGAAATAAAGAAAGAATTCAGTTCTTTAAAGGAGACGTTCTACAAAGAAAAGGCTCTGGAACAACCGAAACATTTACTATAAGAAAAATTTCAAATGGAATTGCTGTTGAAAGAATATTTCCAGTTAATTCCCCTGTTATAGAAAAAATAGAAATCAATAAAAAAGGTAAAGTAAGAAGAGCAAGAATATTTTACCTTAGAGAGTTAACTGGTAAAAAAGCAAGAATTAAGGAGTTAAAAAAATAATTTTTTATTTT
Source organism: uncultured Weeksellaceae bacterium (assembly GCA_964549835.1). Lineage (GTDB taxonomy): Bacteria > Bacteroidota > Bacteroidia > Flavobacteriales > BACL11. The sequence goes on along the minus strand of CAZJXE010000020.1, from coordinate 10,403 downwards.
TTTATTACGTAAAATTCAGTTCTCCTATTCAACGCCCTTTCTTTTTCATTCAAGTTGTTATTTTTAGGATTTTGTTCACCATAGCCTTTAAACTCTAGTCTTTGAGCAGGTATCCCATTTTTAATTAATGAATTATACACAGAAAGTGCTCTATTCTCAGATAACTTTTGATTATATATTGATTCACCAATATCATCGGTATAGCCATTTATAGAAATAATTAAGCCACTATTAACTTTTAAATACTCCGAAAACTCAACAATTATGCTTTCTGATACCTCATTAATTTCATAAGAATCTAAATCAAAATAAATATTGTTTAATAAGAAAGATTGTCCCTCGATAATATTTTTTAATTCAAAATCCAATTTTTTAGGAGATAAAAATGATGAATCATTGTAACTTATATATTGTGAATTAAAAGCAAATCCTTCTTTTTTAATGGTAACTAAAACATCTTCTTGATTTGATAATGTTAAAGATGCAGCGTAAGTCCCGTCTCTAACTTTTATTTTCTTTACTTTTTGAGTTTTAATATTTTTTATTTCTATTTCAACATCATTCATTAAATTTCCATTTTCATCTAACAAATCTCCTTTTAAAAAAAGAACTCTTTCGGGCTTTGCACTATCATATAAATCAAATTTATAAAGATCCCACCCTCCTACTCCTTCTAAGTTAGTAGATGCAAAAATAGCTTCATTTCCATCAGTACTAACAAAAAGAGAAATTTCATTAAAAGAAGTATTTATTGGGTATCCTATATTGGTCGGTTTACTCCAGTTTCCTAAAGAATCTATTTTAGAAAAGAAGATGTCATAACCACCAAGTGAGGGAAAGTTGTCAGAAGCAAAATATAAGGTTTTTCCATCAGTATGTAAAAATGGTGATTTTTCATTATTTTCACTATTAATAATTGAACCCAAATTTATTGGATCCGACCATTCTCCTATGTCTTTTTTTCGAATATAATATAGATCGACACCACCAAAGCCTCCATCTCTATCACTAGCAAAAAAAATAGTTTTACCATCAGAAGATACAGTTGGTTGAGATTCCCAACTATATAGCGGACAAATTTTCTTATTAAAAGACTGAACCTCTCCCCATATTCCATTTTTTCTTTCAGAAAAGAAAATATCACAATTATTATAATTTCCAGAAACCTTTGAACATTTTGTAAAAAAAAGAAAATTATTATCAATACTTAATGAGCCGCCACCTTCATTGTCTTCAATATTAAATGGATATGGCAAAGGCGATCCCTCACTAAAAGAGTTATTAATTTTTTCACTAATAATAAATTCTTCTTGAAATGTTGGTGTAATTATATCAATTCCCTTTTTCAAAAACCTTCTGGTAAATAAAATATATTCTTGATCAGGTGATATTGTAGGCAAGTACTCATCATAAATAGTTGAGATACCTGAAATAATTTGAGGGTCATATTTAACAGGATTATTTATTAAAGTTGCTAATTGTTCAGCAATTGGCAAGAAAATTTCAGCATTTTCATAATACTTTCCATCTAAACCATATTTTATACTATTCTCTAAATTATAATAGGACGCTACAAAATCTTTTTCTTGAAAATCTATTTCAGCAAGAATATAATAAACAACTGGAAACTGCTCATCACAAATATATAGAACTTCATTGGCTATTTTTTTTGCATTTTCATTATCTCCTTCTAGCCAATATATTTCTGCTCTTAAAGCATTAAAAACAGGGTGCTCTTTAGAACTTTTAATAATATTCTTTGCTTCACTATAATTTTTATTATCAATTAATTTTATAATTCTTTTTACATCACGCTTTTTTTTAAATGATTTAATATTACAATTCTGAGAATTTGCAATACTTGGAAATAAAAAAATAAATAGAAAAAGAAATATTTTCATTAACGATTTTCTTCTAAAGAATTCAATTGATTATCAGAACTTGCAACAATTGTAGCTACAGTTGCATCACCAGTAACATTCACTACCGTTCTAAGCATATCTAAAATTCTATCAACAGCAAAAATTAAAGCAATTCCTTCAGGGTCTATTCCAACAGAACTTAAAACAATTACTAACATGACCATACCTGCTCCTGGCACAGCAGCAGCTCCAATTGAAGCTAAAGTAGCTGTTAAAACAATAGTTAATTGAGAGGCAAGATCAAGATCAAAACCAAATGCTTGAGCAATAAAAACAGCAGCTACAGCTTGATACAATGATGTCCCATCCATATTAATAGTTGCTCCTAGTGGTAAAACAAAAGATGAAACTTCTTTTGAGACACCAATATTATTCTCACATCTGTCCATAGTAACTGGAAGAGTTGCGGCAGAAGAGGATGTAGAAAAAGCTAACATTTGGGCTGGAGATATAGCTTTAAAAAAAGAAAAGTATTTTACTTTAGTAAATATTCGTAAAAGAAAAGGATAAAAAATAAAAATCATAAATAAAAGACCAATTGTAACTGTTAACGAATAATAACCTAAAGCAAGAAAAAGATCTAAACTGGCACCAAAATCAACTACAAGAGCTGCTAACAAGGCAAATACTCCATAGGGTGCCATTTTCATTATTAAATCAACAATATGAAGAACTATATCATTAATTCCGTCAAAAAATCCTCTAACATATACTGTTTTTTCATTAGGAATCATTATTATGGATATTCCAAAAAGAATAGCAAAAAAGATAATTTGCAACATATTTTTGTTTTTTGATGCAGAACTAACAATATTAACTGGTACAATATCAACAACAAATTGCAATGGTCCGCTATCTTTGACAGATTTAGCATCATTTATTTTCAAATCTGCTTTAGATGAATATTTTTCTCTTAATTCAATTTTCTTATCTTCAGAGAAACTATCTCCCGGATTTATTAAATTAACCAAAAACAATCCAATAGAAACTGAAAGAACTGTAGAGAAAAGATATAATAAAACAGTTCTTGAACCAATCTTTGAAAGACGAGAAATATCAGATAAAGAAGCTACACCCTTAATTAAAGAAGCAAAAACAAGTGGAACTGCTATGAGCTTTAATAAGTTAACAAAAATTACACCCCATGGCTTAATCCAATCATTTGTAAATTGGTGAAAACCAAGATAACTTGCGCATAATCCATATAAAACACCCAAAACCATTCCAATAATTATTTTCCAATGTAAAGCTAGTTTTCTCATAATATTTTATTTGTTTTACTAATTAAGAAATTATCAACTAAAACTAAAGCAGTCATTGCCTCAACAATTGGAACTGCCCTAGGCAAAACACAAGGATCATGCCTACCCTTTGGATCAATTATAACTTTCTCACCATTTTTATTAATTGTTTCTTGAGACTTCATCAATGTTGACACTGGCTTAAATGAAACATTAAAATAAATATCATTTCCATTAGAAATTCCTCCTTGAATACCTCCAGAATTATTTGATTTAGTTTTTCCACTAATATCCTCTAAAACATCATTTACTTCACTACCAAATTTTTCTGTTTGATCAGAACCGTAATAAAAACCTTTAACTGCGTTTATTGATAACATAGCCTTTGCTAAATCAGCATTTAATTTATCAAAGACTGGTTCGCCCCATCCTACAGGAACACCAAAAGCAACAGCTGTAATCTCACCACCAACAGTATCTCCATTTTGTTTTGTTTCGTTTATTAAAGAGATCATTTCTTTAGATTTTTCAAAATCAGGACATCTTATTATATTATTATCAATATTTTCTAGCTCATATTCATAATATTTTTTGTCGAGAAAAATATTTTTAACTTTTGAAACATAAGCCTTTATGCTAACTCCCTGCAATATCAAAATCTGCTGAGCAATTGCGCCTGCAACAACTCTAGCTAAAGTTTCTCTTGCAGATGATCTTCCACCTCCTTTAAAATCTCTTAAACCATATTTTTTTTCATAAGTATAATCTGCATGAGAAGGTCTAAATGCAGATTTTAATGATTGATAATCATTACTATTTTGATTTTTATTTCTAACAATAAAACCAATAGGTGTTCCCAAGGTATAATTATCAAATACACCAGATAATATTTCAATTTTATCATCTTCTTTTCGTGATGTTGTTATTTTAGATTGACCTGGACTCCTTCTATCTAATTGATTTTGTATGTGATCAATATCTAATTTTAGACCAGCTGGACAACCATCAATAATTCCGCCAATTGCTTGTCCGTGGGATTCTCCAAAGGATGTAAGTCTAAATATTTTTCCAAAAGTGTTAGCCATACGACACAAATATAGCAATAATGTTTTGGCTTAATTTTGTAATTTTGCTCAATATGAAATCAGTTATTAAGAATATTTCAAAGCTAATTCAATGTGACTCTAATGACATAAAATTTAGAGCAGGAAATGAGATGAATTCATTAGAAACAATCTCTAATGCATTTCTAGAAATTGAGAATGGTTTAATAACTGATTTTGGAGATATGGATCAGTGGAAAGGAATTGATGATTGGAATAATACAGAAATTATTGATGCTGAAAATGGTATGGTTTTTCCATCATATTGTGATAGCCATACTCATTTAGTTTTTGCTCAAAGCAGAGAAAGTGAGTTTAATGATAGAATAAATGGATTAAGTTATCAAGAAATAGCAAATAATGGTGGTGGTATTTTAAATTCAGCAAAAAAGATTGATAAAATAAGTGAAGATGAATTATATAATCTTTCTTTAAAAAGATTAAATGCTTGTATTCAAACAGGTACGGGTGCAATAGAGATTAAGAGCGGTTATGGCTTAAATTTAGAATCTGAGTTAAAAATTTTAAGAGTAATTAAGAAATTAAAAGAAAACTCTCCCATTTCAATAAAATCAACCTTCTTAGGGGCTCATGCTATTCCATTTGAGTTCAAAAATAAAAAATCAGATTATATTGATTTAATTATTAATGAAATGTTACCAATAATAAAATCTGAAAATCTTGCTGATTACATAGATATTTTTTGTGAAGAAGGATATTTTGATACGAATGATACAATCAAAATTCTTCAAGCAGGAAAAAAATACGGGCTTATGGGAAAAACTCATGTAAACCAGTTTAATAGCTTAGGTGGAGTTAAAGCTAGCATTGAAAATGGGGCTCTATCAGTTGATCATTTAGAAACAATGAAAGAAGATGATTTTTTAGCATTTAATGATTCAAATTGTATAGCCACTCTTCTTCCCTCTTGCTCATTCTTTCTTGGAATACCATATAGTCCTGCTAAGGAATTTATTAAAAGAAAAATCCCTATAAATCTTGCAAGTGACTACAACCCTGGCTCATCTCCTAGTAGCAATATGAATTTTGTTGCATCTTTAGGAAGTATAAAATTAAAATTAAATGCTAATGAAGTTATTAATGCAACTACAATTAATGGAGCATATGCTATGGGGTTAGAAAATAAATTAGGTACAATTTCAGTTGGAAAAAAAGCAAATTTTTTTATTACAAAAAAAATACCATCATACCAATATTTACATTATTCATTTGGAGAAAATCTAATTAGAAAAGTATTTTTGGAAGGAAAAGAAATTAAATAAAAAAAACCCAAGAAGTTCTTGGGTTTTTTTATTTTTTCATAGTTAATTACTATTTGTTATCTCTTTTTCTTTTCATATAATAAAAATGAGTTATAAAATCTTCATTACTAACATGACTAGCATTAATAAATTCCCAACCCAATTTTGATGCTTGATATAATGCATCAGACATATGAGCGCAAACTCTTGCCAACTTATTTAGCTCAACTTGTTCTGGGGTTATCTTTCCAGTATCAAAGCGAACAAAATGCTTATATGAACTTTTAAGCATTCCCTTCATTTTTACATCTCCTCTTGCTCCGTCTCTAGCAGTAAGCTCTTCTTGATCCATCATTTTTTCCTCATCAGAAGAAGTAGATTGAACACCCTCAATTATCATATACTCGTATTCAGAAGGTGATTTTTTAACAAATTCACCCATTTTAGCATTACTTTTCTTTGATCTTTTCTGGGCAACCGACATAAATGGAATGCTTGCAACTAAGATCATTAACAATATATTTTTCATTTTTTTATCTTTTTAATTTGTTAAATAACGTTTTGTTATTTTTTTTATTGTCCTCCTAAAATAATTGGAAGATCTCCATCACCATTACCAATAACAACAACTTTAGAATTTGGTGATTTTGAAATTTCTTGAGTTGCCTCAATTCCTTTCCATTTTAAAAGTTGAGGAGTAATTGTTCTAGTTACAATCTTTTGGAACTCTGAAATACCCAAAGCTTCAATCTCCTTTCTTTCAGCCTCTTTTCTTGCCTTATCAATTTTAAATTCATACTCTAAAGATTCCTGCTCTTGCTTTAATTTTTGTTCAATTGCTGCTCTAAGAGTTTGAGGTAATGTTACATCTCTAATAAGAATGGCATCAAGAAAAAGATATTTAGCTTCAATAGCTTTTTTTGTACTAGCATATATTTCATCTTCTATAACTTCTCTTTTTGTTGAATATAGTTCCTCTGGCAGATAATTTCCAATTACTTCTCTAGTAACAGATCTTATCTCAGGTTTGATTATTCTTTCCAAATAATCTTTACCAATATTATCATGTAAATATCCAATCTGACTAGCTACTGGCTGATATCTAAATGATAAATCAATTTTAATTGAAAGACCGTTCTTTGATAAAACCTCCATTTTTTCAAATGTATCTTTAAATCTAACATCATAGACATGCATTGTATTCCATGGGGCTATAATATGAAATCCTTGATCATATACTGTCTCTTTATCTAATCCTCCACCAAATTTTTTAAAAAGTACTCCTTTTTCCCCTGGTTCAATAGTAACGAACATACTTGAACCAAAAAGTACTATAAAAATTAAACCTGCTATACCCATTACTAATGTCCTTGGCAATCCTTGATTTTCCATTTTTTAATTATTTAATTGTTTATTTAATTTAAGTTGATCTTCTTTCCTTTTATTCAGGGTGCTAATATACGAGTTCGCTTTTTTATCTCCTAACGCTTTTGCCTTTTTTGCCCAATCAATTGCAGCATCTAAAAAACCTTTAATTTCTGAAGCTAAAGCCATATTATATGAAGCCTTAGCAGCTATAGTTTTATCATTAAGATTTACCATTCCTTTCCATATCTCAATTGCATCATCCCACTGATTTGATTTGACATTTTTACTGGCTTTTTTTAGTTGATCTTCTTTTCCAGAATAATATATCCTTCTAGCTTGGATCCAAATAGGAGAAATTCTTTTACCATATTGAAATCCAGCAAAATCACCAGACTGCTTTAATGCAACTCCTCTGTAAGGCAATTGACTTTCAGCATCCTCATTTGAGTTTCCAAAAGAGGTGAATTCTTTATATTCAGTAAATTTATTCTCATCAATAATTATTTGTTTAGAATTATCATAAATTCTCCAGCCAGAAACAATCTTCATTTCTAAAATTGCCTTATGTCTCATTTCAACGATTTTTACACCTTTCCTCTTTACTGTTCTTTTCACTGGTTTACCAAACAAAACTCTTGAATCAGAATCAAAAGTTTCCAGAACAATCAAAGCATCTGCACTATAGGTGTCACATAATTTTTTAACTTTTTTCCATTTTAAAGGAGGAGGAAAAGAAGATGTGCCGGTTCCTTTAAGTTCTAAATCTCCTATATTTTTTGTATTAAATCTTTCAGAATTATCTAAAATTGAAACCAATCCTTCAACACAATATTGAGAGCCTCTTTTATCAGTTCCAATACCCTCTCCAGTTACCAAACCTTCAATAATATTTCCAGCAAGATTCTTTTTTGTTGGTGCTGATCTGTTGGCAACAACTACACTTTTAATATCTGAAGGTATTGTTATATCAGCAGGTTGTTGAATAGAAACTAAAACAGATGATGTAGTACATGATGATAAAAAAACAAAAACTATAAAAATATATAAGTAAAAATTTTTCATAAAATTATGTTAATCCATTATATTTTCTTACAAACCACTCGGAAGAAATTAATATAAGTAAAATTAATAAAATCATTTCAAAATCAATAAACTGTTTTAGCCTATCTTCAATAGTAGTAAGACTACTTTTATTTTGAGTTTTATTTATATAGTTAGAAATACTATTGAACTCAGATAATGAAAATGATTTACCTCCAGTAATGTTACTGAGATTATATAAAAGTTGATGGTCTGCAACTGTTGAAAGTGCTTCAATTTGAACTGGTCTGATTGTTAGCTGACCATATTTTTCATAATTCCTCTTATCAACCTTGGCATAAACACTATATTTTTCGGATGCAAGATTACCAAGATCTAATAGATATTTATCATCTATTTTATCAAAAATAAACTTAAACTCTTTTTTATTTGAATTAGTAAGAATTAAAGAAACATCTTCTTTATTTTCTAGTTCATAGTTATCATTATATACTTGAGCTTCAAAAGTTATTTCTTCATTTTCATTAATTTCCTTATCATAAAGTAATCTAAATTTACTTTTATCTTCTCTAATTAGAAGATGCTGTGTTATTTTATTAAATAATCCATTAAAAATATCATTATTGCTATTACTTTGATAATCTCTTAACTTCCACCGCCAAAACCCTTCACCAAATATAATCCCTACTTTCTGATTGTCATTTTTATCAAAAAGACATATTGGTGAATTAGAAATAGTATTCCCAATCTTTTCATAGATAAAAACATCAACATTTGAACTAAAATTAAAGGTGCCAAAAGATGTTGATATAGGAGGGCTTTGATTTATCAAATCAAGCATAGGTGTAGAAATTTTAAAATTTAAAAAATCTTTATTTACATGAGACAAAACTTCATTATTAGATGATCTTTTTTTAAAATTAATATTTGGAAATAAACTAGAATATTTATTAAAATCTTGTTTACAAAAAACTAAAATTGGAATATCATAATTTTCTTTTATTGAGTTAAAAAGTTCAATATTATTTATAGAATGTAAAACGATTAAATTATATGAACTTAAATCCTTTTGTAGGTTATCAGATTTAGTAACTTCTAAATCATAATCCTTATTTGTTCCAACAACACTAACAAAAGCCGCAACATCAGGATGTGAATTATCATTAACCAAAAGAATATTGTATTTACTATTAATAACATCTACATAAAATTTATAACTATTGTTTTTTATATTTTTTTCATTTTTAATAGTATTTATTTTAACAGTAAAAGCTTGAAGACCAATTTCAGATGTGGGAATTTCTACTGGTATTTTAAAAAATTGATTATTACTTGTAATTGAAAGCTCATCATTATAAATGACTTTTTCATTGTACTCTAATCTTAAATTCAACTTTTCACCTTTAAATTTTAGAGATTTAATATTTATTTCTGCTAAAAAACTATTTCCTTGAAAAACAATATCATTATGTTTTACCTTAAATATTGAATTATCACTAATAACATTAGTGTCTCCAAGACAAATTGTATGAATAGGAACGTTTAAATTATCGCTATATATGGGATTTATTCCAGTATTATTTAATCCATCACTTGCTAAAACAATTGAAGAAAGATTTTTATTAATAAACATCGATTTAATTTGAGATAAAGCTTTTGTAAAATCAGTTTTTAATCCGTTATTTTCAATTGTAAAATCATCATATAGATTATCTGAAAAATTATATTTAAAAACATCATAACCATTTAAATCTTTAGCCAATCTTTCTAGATCATCCTTAATATTTTTCTCTACAGAACTTGAAGCATCTTGAAGTAAAACAACAATAGGCTTTTCAGTAATCTTATTTGTTGTCTTAATAACAGGATCTAAAATAAGAAATGACAAAAAAGTAATTAATATAAATCTAGTTACAGAAAGAAATAAAAGAATACTTTTTTTTATGATTTTTCTCTGAGAATAATATAAAATTACTGAAAACGTAATTCCTAATAAAATGCAGACAAAAAATAGATTAGTTGAAAAAATAATGTTATGTAACATATTTCTATGTTAGCATACCACCACAAACGTTTATAACCTGTCCAGTTACATAAGCAGACATATCAGAAGCTAAAAATAGGGATGTATTAGCAATATCATCAACCTGTCCAGTTCTTTTTAAAGGAATGTTATCAGCCCAATCATTAACCTGATCATCATTTAGAGCCTTAGTCATTTCTGTTTCTATAAAACCTGGTGCAATGGCATTACATCTAATATTTCTTGATCCAAGCTCTAAAGCTATTGACTTAGTAAAACCAATTATAGCGGCTTTTGATGCAGAATAATTTGATTGACCAGGATTACCTTTTACTCCAACAACAGAACTCAAATTAATTATAGATCCTGATCTTTGTTTTAACATTGGTCGCAAAACAGCCTTAGTATTATTAAAAACAGAATTCATATTTACTTTCATAACT
>CAZJXE010000019.1:0-12306 GCA_964549835.1 uncultured Weeksellaceae bacterium | reverse complement strand
AAATAGCAATTAAGAGAAGTATTTTGCTATCTATAAATTTCGTCATAAATCATTCGCCATTTTCAACAACAAATTTACTTTATTTTATTTAACAGACCTAGTGCAAAACTGAGTTAATTTTGTAATTTATACTGATTCTAAATAAGGAATTAATGGTTTTTTTGTAATGATTTGAAATAGAGTCAAGTAATCAATTTTGCGAGCTTATTTCAACTACTTTTTTCACTTTGGGAACAGCATTTTTTACAGCTACCTCTACCCCATTTTTAAGAGTCATCATACTAACATGACAAGTTTCACAAGCTCCCATTAGCTTAACTTTAACAGTATAATCATCTGTTACTTCAACTAAAGAAATATCTCCACCATCAGACCTAAGATAGGGTCTTATTTCATCAAGAGCTGATTCTATTTTATTTATTATTTTTTTACTTGTAATCATATTTTACGAACAACCTTTCATATTTGTTATCTTAACTGCTTCGGTAGACGGAAGAGAATTGTTTCTCTGGTCAATCACCTTAACAACTTCATTTGCAAAATTAATAAATGAATTTGATATTTCAGTATTTTTTTGCAAAACTGCTGGTCTTCCAGCATCACTGGCCTCTCTCAATGACTGGACAATAGGAATTTGAGCTAATAGCTTAATGCCTAATTGATCTGCCAGATTTTTTGCTCCATCCTTACCAAAAATATAATATTTTTTTTCAGGAAAATCTTGTGGAACAAAGTATGACATATTTTCCACTATTCCAACAACCGGAACATCAATACTATCCATCTGGAACATATTTACTCCTTTTTTAGCATCAGCCAAAGCAATATCTTGAGGTGTACTTACTACTATTGCTCCTGTTAACGGAATTGCTTGAACAAGTGACAAATGAATATCTCCTGTTCCAGGAGGAAGATCAACGATCATATAATCTAACTCACCCCAGTGAGAATCCCATATTAATTGATTTAATGCCTTAGAAGCCATAGGGCCTCTCCACACAATAGCTTGATTTATCTGAGTAAAAAAACCCATTGAAACCATTTTAACATTATAGTTTTCTAAAGGCTTCATTTTTTTCTTTCCATCAACTTCAACAGCCTTAGGGGCTTCCCCAACTAAATCGAACATAATTGGCATTGAAGGGCCATAAATATCCGCATCTATTAGCCCAACTTTATAATTTAATTGTGCAAGAGCAACAGCAAGGTTTGCTGAAATTGTAGACTTTCCAACCCCTCCCTTTCCTGAAGATACAGCAATTATATTTTTTACTCCTGGAATTGGATTGCCTTTTATTTTATTGTCTTGTTCGATTTTTTTAACTGTAAGATTAACTTTGACTTTTGAATTTGAATCAAATTTGTTGGTAATTAAATCAATACAAGTTTGCTCTACTTTTTTTTTGTATTGCAATGTTGGATTTTGAACTTCTAAATCTAAAACCGCCTCATCACCAAAAACCTGAACATTTAATAAAGTATTTTTTTGCGCAAGCTTTTCATTAGTACCGTTTATTACAGCCTTAGAAAAAACATCTTCAATATTTTTTTTATTTAATTCCAAGTTATTCTTTTAAACAAAGATAATTTAATCTTTATAATTTAAACTAAATCTTAAGTATGTTATTGGCATGCCCTGTTTTAAAAACTTACTTTCATAAAAAGTTTTTATATCCATATGTTTTCTTCTAACTTCAGAATTATATAAATCTACTGTTGAATCTTCTAAAGAATGATTTTCACCAGCAATTATACCAAGAGTAAAACCATGTAAAAACTGACTATCTGTTTTCAAATGAATCTTTCCATTCTCTTTTAAAATAACATTATATTTTCTTAAGAATTTAGGATGAGTTAATCTTTTTCTGGCTCTTCGTCTTTTCAATTGAGGATCAGGAAATGTAATCCAAACTTCATCAATCTCTTTTTTACTAAAACATTTACAAATCATACCTATTCTAATTCGCAAAAAAGCTACATTATTTAACTTTTCATCAAACGATTGCTTAGCCCCAGACCAAATTCTAGATCCTTTTATGTCAACTCCAATAAAATTTTTATTGGGAAATTGTTTTGCCAAAGCAACAGTATATTCGCCCTTACCACAGCCAAGCTCCAAAACAATAGGATTAGAATTCTTAAAAAAATCTGAATTCCATTTTCCTTGATTCTTAAATGAATTATTTAGCTCCTCTAAACTTGGCTGGATAACATGAGGAAATGTTTCTAGTTCAGCAAATTTTTTTAGTTTATTTTTGGACAAATGATTAATATTTTAAAACAAAAATAATAGTGTTTTAACTATTTTCATAAAATGAGTTTAAAAAAAAATATTCTTGTAGCTCCACTTAATTGGGGAATTGGACATGCCACAAGATGTATTCCAATTATTAATAAATTGATTGAGAACAATTATAATGTTATAATAGCCTCATCTGGAAGATCATTACAGCTTCTTATTAATGAATTTCCTAAAAATGATTTTATTAAAATTACGGATTATAATGTGAAATATTTTAGCTTTATTCCTCTTTCATTTTCTATTCTTCTACAGATTCCTAAAATATTATTAAAAATTAAAAAGGAAAAAGGTGAATTAGATAAAATTATTGATGATTTTAGTATTGATGGGATAATATCAGATAGCAGATTTGGCTTATATTCAAACAAAAGAAAATCTATTTTTATTACTCATCAACTAGAAATCCAAAGCAATGTTTTTAAAAGTTTAATTCAAAAAATAAACTATTCATATATAAATAAGTTTTCTCAATGCTGGATTTTAGATAATCAAAAAAATCCTCTAGCAGGAGCGCTATCAAATCCAAAGAAAAAAACTAATAACTACAGATACATTGGCCCGCAAAGTAGGTTTGAAAAAAAAACAGCAAAAATCAAATATGATATTTTAGCAATAGTATCGGGACCAGAGCCTCAAAGAACAATCTTTGAAAAAATTCTAATAAAAGAATTAAGAGAAATAGATAAAAAATCATTGCTTGTTCAGGGGAAGCCAGAAATGAATAAGAAAAAAATTGATGGTAATCTTGAAATTATATCGCACCTATCCTCAAAAGAACTTAATAATGTGATACTTGAATCCAGGCTTATAATTTGTAGATCTGGATACTCAACTATTATGGACTTATATAAGCTTGAAAAAAATGCTATTCTTGTTCCTACGCCTGGTCAAACAGAGCAAGAGTATTTAGCAAAATATTTATCTAAAAATGATAATTATAAAGCTCAGAAACAAAACAGTTTTTGCATTCAAAAAGCTTTAAAGCAATCTAAAGATTTTAAGCAAATTAAAAATTATGAAGCTAGATTTAATTGGAACAACTTATTTAAAATTTTTGAAAAATAAATGACAAAAATAAACCCTAATTTAATTTTCGATATAAAAACTAATCATGAATTTGAAGATTTAGCTTTTAAAATTTTTGACTATCAAATTAGAAAAAACGATATATATAGAAAATATGCCACATTAATTCTAAAAGACAAAAAACCAAAAAAAATATGTGAAATACCTTTTTTACCTATTAGTTTTTTTAAATCTCAAAAAATAATATCCGATAAAAAACAATCACAAATTATTTTCAAAAGTAGCGGCACAGAAGGAATAAGAAGCAGTCATTATATTGCTGATTTAAATTTGTACGAATCCGTTTTTAAAAAAATTTTTATTAGTACTTATGGCAATATTGAATCATTATGTATTATTGGACTACTCCCCTCATATGAAGAAAATGGTGACTCCTCTCTCATTTATATGGTAGATTCTTTAGTAAAAATGACCAAAAATGAAAATAGTGGTTTTTATAATAACGATTTTGAAAAACTAAAAAGTATTATAATAAAAAATGAAAGTAAGAAAATAAAAACTATAGTTCTTGGAGTAACTTATGCTTTACTAGATTTTGCAAAAAAATTCCCTATGAATTTAGAACATACAACTATTATTGAGACAGGTGGGATGAAGGGGAAAAGAAAAGAACTAATCAAAGAGGAGGTGCATAAAATTTTATGTTCAGCTTTTAAATTAAAAAACATCCATTCGGAGTATGGAATGACAGAATTGCTATCGCAAGCATACTCAAAAAAAGATGGAGTTTTTCAAACACCTCCTTGGATGAAAATACTAATTAGAGATATTTATGATCCTCTTTCAGTTACACAAAATAACTCATCAGGTGCTATAAATATAATTGATCTAGCTAATGTCTTTTCTTGTCCATTTATAGCTACTAACGACACAGGAATTTTAATTTCTGAAAATATGTTTAAACTTAATGGAAGGATTAGCAATTCAGATTTAAGAGGATGCAATTTATTAGTTGAATGATAATAAGAAAAGCAAAAATAAATGAGCTTGATGAAATCATGAATATGTATGCTTCTTGTGTAGATGGCATGCAAAAAGCTAACATTGACCAGTGGGATAGCACATATCCAAATAGAAAGATAATCTCTGAAGACATTAGAAATAAATCCTTTTATATTTTTTTAATTAATGATAAAATAATTGGAGGTATTAATATCGACAAAATACAAGATAAAACATATTTAGATATTGAATGGAAAGATAAAGGCAACAAATTTTTAGTAGTTCATAGACTAGCAGTTCGGCAAGAATTCTGGAAAAAAGGAATTGGCAACAAACTCATGATTTTTGCAGAATCACTTGTAAAAGAAAAAAAATTAAATTCTATTCGATTAGACACATACAGTTCTAATCCAATAGCAATTAACTTTTATCTAAATTTAGGCTATATCAAAAAAGGAGAGATTTTTCTAAAACCAAATAAAAATGAATATTATTGTTTTGAAAAATTAATTTGATTTAAATAATCTATGACTAAAAACAACTCACATGACCCATATATAATTGTTTTGGGGACAATACAAGATGGAGGGTTTACTTATACTAGCTCTCAAAAACAAAATTGCCAAGATACTTTTGAAAAGCTGAAAATTTCAAAAAAAGTTAGTTCAATAGCAATTGTAGATCCAGCAAGTAAACAACAATGGATTGTTGATGCAAGTCCTGATTTTAAAGATCAACTTTATAGTCTTCAAAAACAAACAGGCACATATAGCTTAGATGGTATTTTATTAACTCATGCTCATATGGGGCATTATTTAGGCTTGGTTTACTTAGGTAAAGAAGCTATGAACAGTGAAAAGATTAAAGTCTTTTGCATGAAACGTATGCTAAATTTTTTAAGTAATAATGGCCCTTGGGATCAGTTAATAAAAAACAATAATATTTCATTATCAAAAATTAAAGAAAATCAGAATTTTGAATTAAATAAAAATATTAAAGTAATCCCATTTACTGTGCCTCATAGAGACGAATATTCTGAAACTGTGTGCTTTTTGATAACTTCAAAACAAAAAAAATTGCTTTACGTTCCTGATATCGATAAGTGGAAATTGTGGGACAGAGATATTTTACAAATTGTAAAGTCAGTTGATTATGCATTAATTGACGGAACTTTCTATGATGAAAATGAACTTGAAAGAGATATGAGCAAAATTCCACATCCATTTGTATGTGAAAGCATGGAGCTTTTTAAAAATCTTAGTAATACAGAGAAAAATAAAATATTTTTCACACATCTAAACCACACAAATCCACTACTAATTAAAGGAAGTGTTGAGCAAAGAGAAGTAATAGAAAAGGGGTTTAATATTGCAGAAGAAAATATGGTTCTTAATTTATAAAGCTAATCACAGAATTATAAAATAATTCTGGTTGTTCAGCATGAATCCAATGCCCAGAATTCTCGATAGTATATATCTGATAATTATCAAAGTAATTTGAAATTAGCTGCTTATCATCTTCATTAATATAATTTGATCTTTCTCCACTTAAAAATAGAGTTGGGATATTGATTTTTTTATCCAAAAAATCTACACCTGAAATATTGTCCAATTTTTCTTTTAAAACCATAATATTAAATCTCCAATTAAATTCCTTTTTTGTATCTCTGTATAGATTTTTCATTAAAAATTGTCTAACCGAAAAATCTTTAATTTCAGAAGATAGAAGTTCATCAATTTGTACTCTACTAGAAAATTCTTTAATTGAAATACTACTTAAAAACTCCAAAATATTTTTGTGAAAATCAACACTATATTTTTTAGGAGCAATATCTACAACAATCAATTTGCGAAATTTTATATTACTTCTTAAAGCAAGATTCATCCCAACTTTCCCGCCAAGTGAATGTCCTATAATTATTGGGCTAACCAAATTTAATGAATGAATGTATTTTTCAATATCTTCAGCCATAAGATTATACGAAAAATCATTACTATGAAAAGATCTACCATGATTTCTTAAATCAACAATATGTACATTAAATTTTTCAGCAAATCGTTTGCCTAAAGTATTCCAGTTATCACTCATGCCAAATAATCCATGAATAATCACTAAAGGCGCCCCCTTACCATAAACTCTTGAAAAAATCATAATAAGCGTTTATACATTTGAATTGTATTTTCTAGACCTAAATAAATAGCATCTGAAATTAAAGCATGCCCTATTGAAACTTCAGAAACATTATTTATTTTTTCTACAAAAAAAGACAGATTTTGCAAATTTAAATCATGTCCAGCATTAATTTCAAGACAACAACTATTTGCAATTTCAGCAGCACTAACATACGGCAGAATTGCTTTCTCTTTATCTATCAAAAACATTTTGGAATAAGCTTCAGTATATAGTTCAATTCTATCTGAACCACATTTCTTAGCTCCTTCAATCATTTTTCCATCTGGATTAGTAAATATGGATGTTCTTATATTATTTTGCTTTAGTTCATCTATTATTTCAGCTAGAAAAGAAAAGTTGTTAATTGTATCCCATCCATTGTTAGAGGTGATTACGTCAATTGCATCTGGAACAAGAGTGACTTGATCAGGTTTAACATCTAATACCATCTTAATAAATTTTTCTGATGGATATCCTTCAATATTATATTCTGAGTTAATTACTTCTTTAATTGCATAAACATCATTTTTAGTAATATGTCGCTCATCAGGTCGGGGATGTACTGTAATTCCATCAGCCCCAAATCTCTGACAATCTATTGCTGCTTGAACAACATTTGGCATATCACCTCCTCTTGCATTTCTTAGAGTAGCAATCTTATTTATATTAACACTTAAATTAGTCATATGTCATCTTAACTTAACAAGTGTAAAAATACTATGTTTGCCATAATAATTACTTTTATTAATGCGTCATTTTTGCAAAATATTATTTCTTTTTTTCTTTTTTACAAACTCTTTGGTTTTTTCAAAAAGTTTATTTGAATCATTAGACAATAAGCAGTATAAGGTTAATAAAATAACTATAGTTGGTAATGAAATTACTAAAGAAAAAATCATTTTAAGAGAATTATCTTTTACAAAAGATGATCTAATTAAAGCAGGTGAAATTGACGAACAAATCAAATCAAGCAAATCAAACCTTACCAATCTTAACTTATTTAATTTCATTACCATTAAGCATGAAATTAGAAATGAAAAAATAAATTTTACTATTGAACTAATCGAAAGATGGTATATATGGCCGTATCCAATTTTTGAGATTTCTGAAAGGAATTTTAATGTTTGGTGGCAGGATTTCAAAGAAAGTGATTACACTGATTTTTCAAGATTAAATTATGGACTGTTTTTAAATATTGAAAACTTTAGGGGCTTAAACGAACTACTTTTAATAAAGTTTAGGAAAGGATTTAAAGAACATTATATGCTAAGGTATGAGACACCATATATCAACAATAAGAAAACTATTGGAATTAATACACATATTGAATTATTTAGAAGAAAAAAAACATATTATAAAACATTAAATAATCAACTCGTCTATTTTGAAAATAATAATAACTCATACACTTCTAATGAATTTTTATTTGATTTTGAATTTATTTACAAAAAAAACATAAACATAAAGCATCAAATAAATTTTGACTATCACAGAATAAAAATAGATGAAAATATTTCTATTTTAAATCCAAATTATCTTTTAAATGAAGATGATTTAAGAAATTCAGATTTTTATAAGCTTAGCTACCAATTTATTAATGAGAAAAGAAACAGTAATATTTATCCAACTTCGGGATATTATCTAGATTTTGAATTTGGCAAAAATATGGGAACTTATGTTAATCATTTCGAAATAAATAGTCATATAGAAAAGCATTTAATTTTTAATGATATTGTTTTTCTAGGATCTAGTCTAAAATCAAGAATTACTAATTCAAAAAAACAAGCATATTTTTCTGCCCAAACATTAGGGTTTGATGATTATGTAAGAGGGTATGAATATTATGTGATTGATGGAGAAGATTTTTACTTATCAAAAAGTGCTTTGAAATACGCAATAGTGAAAAATAAAAAATATGATATTCCATATATTAAAATGAAACAGTTTAAAAAATCTCACTTTTCAATTTATGCTACTTTATTTTCTGATATTGGATATACAAAGAATAACACAGATTTTAATAATAACTCTTTATCAAATTCTATTCTTTGGGGTAAAGGATTAAGTATAGACTATGTTACCTATTATGATAAATTATTAAGAATTGAGTTTTCTATTAACGGATTAGGAGAAAAAGGAGTATTTTTACACTTTTCAAACCCATTTGGAGAAACTAATAAAAGATGAGAATAGCATTATTTGGAACAAATTTTTCTGAAAATTTCAACAAATATATACAGCATCTAATTAACAAATTAGAATCTGAAAAGGTTGAAATATATATTGAACAATTTTTTCTTAACTACCTTAAGGAAAAAATGCGCTTTAAAAGCGATATTTTAACTTTCACAAATCATGAAGACTTAAAAGATAAAGCTGACATTTTGTTCAGTATTGGTGGAGATGGAACTTTACTAAATGCAATTTCTTATGTTAGAGACAGTAATATTCCTATTTTAGGAATTAATACAGGCAGATTAGGTTTTATTTCAAGTGTTGCTCCTGATCAAATTGAACAAGCTATCAATGATGTCTTAAATAATAATTATAAAACTAATAAAAGAACACTTCTTTCTTTAAAAACTTCAAACAATCTATTTAAAAATAAAAATTTTGCTTTAAATGAAGTAGCAGTCTTAAAGAAAGACACATCATCAATGATTAAGATTGATGCATATGTTGATGATGAATTTTTAAATACATATTGGGCAGATGGACTTATAGTTTCTACTCCAACTGGATCTACAGGATACTCATTAAGTTGTGGTGGGCCTATAATTGCTCCAGGAACAAATAATATTATAATTACTCCAATTGCTCAACACAATTTAAATGTTCGTCCGATTGTGATCAATCATAATAGCACCATAAAATTAAAGGTTGAGGATAGGGATCAACTTGCTCTTGTTTCATTAGATTCTTGTTCAAGAGCTTTTGACTCTAGCATTGAACTGACAATAAAAAAAGCAAACTTTAAAATAAATCTCATTGAACCTCAAAACAATTCATTTATATCAACCGTAAGACAAAAACTTATGTGGGGAAGCGATAAAAGAAATTAATTTTTAAATATAATTATGTATAAAAAGTATATTTGTAAATCACCTTTTTTAAAGTAAAGAATGACAATGAAAACAACAATTAGACCTCTTATATTTTCATTTTTATTATTTTTAATATTGCCAAAAAATAGTTTTTCTCAATTATTTAAATCAAATACAGAATTAGGTTTTAAGGGGGGGGTTTCATATTATACTGGCGATTTAAATAGCAATCATTTCAATTCAGCAAATCCAGCTGCTAGCTTTATTGTTCGAAGAAATTTAGATAGACGATTTGCAGTTAAAGCAGAACTAGCTGTATTGCAAATAGAGGGAGATGATAGGCTATCTGATGATATTATTCGTTTAGATAGAGGATTACATTTTAGATCGCAAATTCAAGAACTTTCCTCACAAATCGAATTTAATTTTCTGCCATTTGAAACCGGTAGTGTCTTATATAATTGGTCTCCTTATATATTTGGTGGAGTTTCAATTTATAATTTTAACCCTCAAGCTGAAAACAGAAATGGACAATGGGTTGATCTACAACCACTTGGAACTGAAGGGCAGGGGACAACAGCATATCCAGAAAGAAAAAAGTATCCTAGAACTCAAATTGCAATTCCTTTAGGTGGGGGAATTAAATATTCATTAAATGAAAGACTTAACATAATGTTTTCATTTAGCGCAAGAAAATCATTCACCGATTATCTAGATGATGTAAGTACAACCTATCCTGGGATTCCAACAGAATTTGATGCAGCTAGCATTGAAATGTCAGACCCAACATACACTCATAATAAAGATGAGCAAAGAGGTGATGATTTAGAAAGCGATTGGTTTTATTTTACTGGTATTGCTATTTCATTTAGACTTAATAATAATTCCAAAGGTTGCGATTACGAATAATGATTTCTTATCATAAATGGATGATATAGTCGACACGAAAAATATACCCCAACATATAGCTATTACCATGGACGGAAATGGTAGATGGGCAAAAGAAAAAGGAAAGAATAGGGTTTTTGGTCATAATCAAAGTATAAAGTCTGTAAGAGATACCTTGGAGGGAGCTGTTGAATATGGAGTTAAGTTCTTAACACTATTTACATTTTCTACTGAAAACTGGAACAGGCCAAGAAAAGAAATAAATGCTTTGATGAAACTATTAGTTTCTGCTATTCATAAAGAAACTAAAACTTTACTAAAACATAATGTTAAATTAGCAACAATAGGAGATACTTTAAAACTTCCTGAAAAATGTAGGAATGAACTTTTAGAATGTATTAATTTGACAAAAGAAAATACTGGTCTAACTTTAACCTTAGCTTTGAGTTATAGCGGTAAATGGGAAATACTAAATGCTATCAAAAATATCTTAAAAAATAGGTCAAACAAAAAAGAAATTTCTGAAAAGGATTTCGAACAATATTTAACTACAAAAAACGTTCCTGATCCAGACCTATTAATAAGAACCAGTGGCGAAAAAAGAATAAGTAATTTTATGCTTTGGCAAATAGCCTATTCAGAGCTATATTTTACTGAAAAAAAATGGCCTGATTTTAGAAAGGAGGATCTTAAAGAAGCAATTTTAAACTTTCAAAAAAGAGAACGTAGATTTGGTAACACTTTATAATATGACTAAGAAAATAATATTTATATTTTTTATAATATGCTATAGTGCTACAACTAATGGTCAAGACAGTTTAGTGCAGCCTTTTATTGACTATACCCAACCAAAAGAATATGTGCTTTCAAAAATTTCAATTAAAGGAACTACTTATGTAAACAAATCAAATATTATTGATATATCAGGATTAAAAATAAATCAAAAAATTACAATTCCAAGTAGTGATATTAGTAATGCAATTAATAAATTATGGCAACAAAATCTTTTTTCAGAAATAGATATAAAGCTTGATAAAATATTCAATGATTCAATCACTTTAGATATAGTTTTAAAGGAGTATCCAAGGTTGTCAAAATTTAAATTTAAAGGAGATATCAGTAAATCAAATATTTCAACGCTAAAAGAAGACCTTCAATTAATGAGAGGTAAAATTTTAACTCAGAATCTAATTAAAAACAGCGTAAATAAAATAGAAAAATTTTATGTTGATAAGGGGTTCCTAAATACTGATGTAAAATTTTTTATCACTAATGATACTTTAACATCAAACTCATCTATCTTAATTTTTGATATCAATAAAAACAAAAAAGTTAAAATTAAAGACATTATAATATATGGAAGAAATGAGATAGTTAATAAAAATAAATCATTCTTTAATAATAAGGATACAGTTTATGCTTTAAGCAATAGAAAGCTTAAAAAAAGCATGAAAGAAACAAAAGTTAAAAACAAATGGAGATTTTTTAAAGTTTCAAAATTTATAAAATCAAATTATGAAGAAGATAAAGAGAATATTATTTCAGAATATAATAATAAAGGATACAGAGATGCCAAAATTACAAATGATACTATTTATTTAAATGATGATAATACCGTTACAATTGAGATTACTCTTGATGAAGGAGATCCATATTTATTTGGTAATATAAACTTTATTGGAAATACAAAATATACTAATGAGGAACTTTTAAATCAACTTGGAATAGATAGTGGAGATGTGTTTAACCAGTCAATATTGGACGCAAGATTGTTTGGTAGTCAAGAAGGAAATGATATTAGTTCTTTATACCTTGATGATGGATATCTTTTCTTTAATGCAACTCCAGTAGAGGTATCAACAAATAACAATT
>CAZJXE010000018.1:0-12472 GCA_964549835.1 uncultured Weeksellaceae bacterium | reverse complement strand
TTGTAAATGTCTTTAAAGATTCTTCAATTTCATTTCCATAAGTTAAATTAGATAGCAAAGAAGCTCCAACATAATAATCTTCACCACTTATTTCAATTAAATGCTTATTAAATAATCTAGCTGACAAAAAATTATTGTTGGAGAAAAAATTCCTTTCAATAATTGACTCAACATCAATATTTTCAGAACTTAAAATAATTGGTTTGAAAGATGAATGTTGAATATTTTGTTCAAATTCTAGCTCAAGATTTAAGTTAAAGTTGTAGCCAAGAGGTAGATTTGTGTATTGAGAATAAGACAAATTACAAATAAATAACAACAAAAAAACCAACTTTAATCTATTTGATAAATTAACAATTTTCATATTATTGATTGGAGCCAATCATTTAAATTATAATCATTACTTACTTTAACTGTATTTAAACCAAAGTTTTTTCCTGCAATAATATCTGATTCTGAATCACCCACTAAAAAAGAATTTTCTATTTCAATTTCAGGATAATCTAATTTGGCATTTTCAAGCATACCTATTTTGGGCTTACGACACTTACAATCAACTCCTTCCAAACAAGGACAAAAATAAATCTTGTCAATTAAATTAAAATCAGGATTTAATGCTCTTTGCATTTGTTTATGTAATAAATGAAGATCATCTTCAGTCATAATTCCTTTGCCAATTCCTTGCTGATTGGTAACCACTAGAATTCTTTTAAAAATTTCATGAAGTTTATTTATTGCTAAAACAGAATTTTCAATAAAAATAAATTCATTAAAATTTGTAACATACCTTCCCTCTAATTTTTTATTTATCACACCATCTCTATCCAAAAAAAGAGTGTCATACATATTTGCTAATTAAATATTTTTTGTTCAATTAATTTACAAATAATATGCCCCACTAAAATATGTGCTTCTTGAATTCTTGCAGTGTTTGAAGATGGAACAATCAAATTATACTTACAAATATCTTTCATTCTTCCCCCATCACCTCCACTAAATCCTATTGTTATCATACCAATAAGGTTTGCTTGTTCAATAGCTTTTAAAACATTTGATGAATTTCCTGAGGTTGAGAGAGCTAACAGAATATCTCCTTTTTGTCCTTTAGCAGCTACCATTCTAGCATATACTTTTTCATATCCATAATCATTTGCTACAGCTGTTAAAAAAGATGAATTTACATGTAAAGCTTCAGCATTTAATGGTTCTCTATCCATTTCAAATCTACCACTCAGTTCTGCTGCTATATGCTGAGCGTCTGCCGCGCTTCCTCCGTTACCACAAAGAAGTAATTTACAATTATTATTAAATGCTTTAATAATATCATTAGTAATTTTCTCAATTAATAAAAGCTGTGATGTATCATTAGAAATATTTGTAAAATTTCTAATTGAATCATTAATAAGATCAATTATACTTTCTTTCATAGCTTATTTTTTGTAAAAATAATTGATTTTATTATATGCATCGCTTGTTAGCTTTCCAAGCTGAGTCCAATTATATTTTTCAAGCATTAATTTGTATGCATTTTTCTTAATTTCTGACATTAAATTATCATTATTAATTAAGTCATTCACAGCTTTAGAAAGGGAACTACTATCTTCACTAGTGAAGAAAATCGCAGTTTTTTGATCATCAACAATTTCATGAAATGATTTAAGATTTGACACAATAACTGGCTTTTTATAACACAGACTCATCATTAAAACACCACTTTGATAAATTTTTCTATATGGTAAAATAACAACATCAGAGGCTGAATAATATGACTTTACATCATTATGATCAATAAATTTAATATCTAACTTACAATAATCTTTAATTTTTAAATCCTCAATTAATTTTTCATACTTACTAAAATCATCCTTCCAAGGCTTTCCAGCAATTAGTAAAAGAATATCATTATTACGCTTTATTATTTCTGGCATTGCATTCAATAAAATATCTAATCCCTTAACTGTTTTAATCATTCCAAAAAATAACAAAACTTTTTTTTCAAGAGGAATTTGAATCTTATTTCTTGCAAGCTGCTGATCTTTTTCTATAGTTATAAATGGAATATAGTTTCCATGTGGAATAATTTCAATTTTCTTTTCTAAAAAGGGTTGATTTTGAATTATTTCTTTCTTACTAAACTGATTATGTGTCAAAATAATATCTGAAAATAAATAAATTATTTTTGAATAAAATGAAGATTTATTTTTTTCTGAAAAACTCTTTACATCATGAATTGTTAAGACAATTTTTGCTAAAAGCAATTTTGCTAAAATCATATTAAAAACTACTAATATACTCGAGCCAAAAAGATGATAGTGAAATAAATTACAAGAATTTAGTCTTGCATGAAAGTGGGAAAACAAAGAACCAAATAAGTATCTTATAGCTGAGAAAAACTTGTTTTTTTTACAAAAAATATTATTATAAAACTGAAAAAAACCAAGTCCATTTATTTTTGGATCAATTGTTGAAGAGTTTGTGTAAAGGTTAACATTAACATTATTCTCAATTAATCCTTTTGCTTGACCAAATAAATAAAAATGATGTGAACTTCCATGTGCACCAAGGTGATCAATTATAGCAACTTTCTTCTTCATTCTTTGGCCATAAAGATAACATCTTTTATTTATTTACATTCTACATTTAGAATGCTGAAATTAAAAATATCAATAGCAGGATGTATTTGTATATTTGTGTAAATGGAAAAACAAAACTACTAACTGAAATAAAAAATGCTATTCAACTCTTTACAATTTGTTGTTTTTTTTCCGATTGTAATCATCTTATATTTTTTAACTCCCTACAAAAAAAGATGGATTCTTCTTCTTATTGCTAGTTATTACTTTTATATGTGTTGGAAAGTAGATTATATTATACTTATAATGATTTCTACTCTTATCGATTATATCTGTTCAAATAAAATGAGTCAGATAAATGAAAAAATAAAAAGAAAAAAATGGTTACTTCTAAGTATATTTAGTAATCTAGGAATTTTATTTGGGTTTAAATATTTTAATTTCTTTAGTGAAAACATTCAATCACTTTTTAATCACTATAATATTTTTTATGAGATGCCTTTTTTTAATGTTTTATTACCTGTTGGTATTTCATTTTACACATTTCAAACTTTAAGTTATACAATAGACGTATACAATGGGAAAACTGCCGCTCAAAAACATCTAGGGGTCTTTGCTGTATATGTGTCTTTTTTTCCTCAACTTGTTGCAGGGCCAATTGAAAGATCAAATCATTTATTACCTCAGTTTTTTAGAAAACATGACTTTTCTTATAATAGAGTTAAATCAGGTCTGCAAAAAATGCTTTGGGGATTTTTTAAAAAAATTGTAATAGCTGACAATCTAGCAATTCTTGTTGACGGAGTTTATAATAATGTTGGTAATTATAATGGGCTAGCATTAATTGTTGCAACCATATTTTTCACTTTTCAAATATATTGTGATTTCTCAGGATACTCTGACATTGCCATAGGAACAGCAAAAGTCATGGGCTTTGAATTAAGAGAAAATTTTAAGAGACCTTATTTTTCAAAATCTATTAGAGAATTCTGGCAACGTTGGCATATAACTTTATCTACTTGGTTTAGAGATTATGTATATATTCCACTTGGGGGTAATAGAACAATTAAATGGAGATGGTATTATAACATTTTTATTACTTTTTTAGTTAGTGGTCTTTGGCATGGGGCAAACTGGACATTTGTTATTTGGGGGGCTTTACATGGATCTTATTTAATTTCAGCACTAATTTTGAGTTCCCCTAAGAAAAAAATTTCATTATTTATACAGAGTCAAAATAAATCATTGGATAAGCTAATGGATGTAGTAATTACATTTGTTTTAGTTGCTTTCGCATGGATTTTCTTTAGAGCAAATAATATTGAGGATGCAATTTACATTATCAATAACCTGTTTTTAAGCTCAACTGAAATACTAAATTTATCTGAACTCAAAATACAATTTAGAGGACTGGGATTATTTCAAGAAGATTTGATAAAGTGTCTTATGCTTATTATTATACTGTTTATATATAGTAGCTATGAAAGATCTGGAGATGTATGGGGAAAGTTACAGAAAAAACCAAAATGGATAAGGTGGTCTATTTATTATATTTTAGCTTATGGGATACTTTTTATTGCTCCTCATTCAAACGTAAATAACTTTATCTATTTTCAATTTTAAATATGAAGAAAGATCTTAAAAAAATCATATATAAGATTAGTATTTTCTCAATACCTATATTAATCTGGATCGTCTTATTGAGTATTGTAGACCCCTTCAATTACTTTAACCTTAATGGGTATGTCAATGTTTCATCAAAAGAAAAAACAGCCAGAAAATTCAATTCTCTTTTATATAACACAATAGCTTTTAAAAATAATCCAACAGCTAATATCATAATTGGAGACTCAAGAATTAAAAGATTACCAACTAAATATATTGAAAAAGTTACGGGAGATAGCTACTTTATTCTACATTCAAATGCCGCAAAATTAAATGAGATAATTGATTTATTTTGGCTTACTACAAAATATACAGAGCTAGAAAATGTCATTATCGGCACAAATTTTAATCTTTATAACAAATTTGCATATGCAAATCGAGTAAATGAAGTTGAGGAAATGATTAAAAACCCACTTTTATATATTTTCAATGGGGATGTACTTGAAATTACATTTAAAACTATTATTCATCATTTTTCTAATATCGTCATACCAGATGTAAAAAGAAATATTATGTTAAAAAAAGAATTAAAGGGTAAAAGCTACAAGGATAAAGAAAGTTGGTGGAATTACAACATAAATACAGTAGCTAAAAATCAATATTCAAGATATAAATACCCTTATAAATTAAAAGAAAGATTAAAAGAAGTTGATAATTTTTGTTTGCAAAAAAATATCAATTTAATATTTCTGAATGTACCGCATAATGAAGAATATAGTAATAGAATAAAAGATTTTGGTCTAGAAGATGAAGAGGCTAAATATAAGCAAGACATGAAAGAATTTGAAAAATTTATAGATTACGATTTCCCAAATGAAATTACAAGATGTAAAAATTGCTTTACCGATCCTATTCATACAAATGATTCAATAAATTTAATTATTGCTAAAGAAATATATTTAGATTCATTAGTAATTGGGAAGAAACTATAAAAACCACCCCTGAAAATAAGACTTATTTATTATTAAAAAAGTTGAAAAGTCTTTTTTTATTCTAGAGCTAAAAAGAAATCTTAAATTATTTTTAAAGAATAAAAACAAACAAAATAAATAAGAATATACACTACCAATTTTCCTAAGAAAATATATATGATTTCTGATATTTTGTTTTAAGAAAAAATGAGTTCTATAGGATCTTTCAAACTCTTTAGTTAGTGATTTGGTTAAACTACCTACTTTATGAAAAAGGGTAATCTGTGAATCATAATAAATTTTATGAACGCCTTCTTTTTTGACTCTAAACAAAAAATCTGTATCATCAAAATAAACAAAATACTTTTCGTCCATATAACCAATAGTTTCAAAAACATCCTTTTTAATTAAAAGACAACAAGTAGAAGCATAGTCTACATATAAAGATTGATAATTATTATTTTTTATGTTTTCATTAAAGCCAGTATGGTAAGGAAGATAACCATTACTTTTTTTAAAGCCACCACCAGCATACCAAATAATATCCTTATCACTATGATACATTATTTTTGGGGTCATCATACTGCAATTTTCTTTCTTAATTGATACCAACATATCTTTAAAAAGACTATTGGGAAACTCAATATCATTATTAAGAATTAGAATATGCGAGCACTTATCTTCTAAAGCTTTTTTAATACCAATATTATTTGCTGCTGCAACTCCAATATTAGAGTGATTTCTTATTTGATTAACTCTATTATCATTTAGATCATCTAAAATTTTTAAAGTTTTATCCTCAGATGCATTATCAATAACATATAGATTGAAATTGTGGAAAGATTGAGCAAAAAGATCCGATAAGAACGGCTGTAAAACTTTGTCTGAATTATATGTTACTGTTACAACTCCTATCTTTTCCATGAACTTAAGTCAATTTCTAACATTTGTTCTAAAAGCAGAATATCTTCATGAAACAAATCGTATAACTTCATTTCTGTTTCTTTTGAAATTCTTATCTCTGGTTTGCTAAAAAAAGATTTATTAATTTTTTTAAGCATTGTAATTGGTAATAAAATAGAAACAAGCTTTCTTAAAAAAGAAATTGAATATAAAAAATTTATAAATTGGTTACTTGAACTTTTATAGCTATTGTAAGGAGTGTCATAATCAATCTCTAAATCAGTATCCAAAGATAGAAAATCAGTAATCTTATTAGTAAATGCTTTATTGTCTTTACTTAAATCATCATACTTCATTACACAAACATTTTCTTTACCAAAAACATCAAAATATTTTTTCACTTGGTAATAATAAAGGCCTAAATGTATATATTGTTGATAGTATAGCATATGATTCTTTAATGAAATATCATCTAAAATACTTTGTAAATCTATCTTAACAAAACCTAATCTTTTGTCCATATTATAATGTGATACTGCTCTTTCAACAGGGTCTCTTAAAAGAATAATAATTTTAGCATTTTCGTTATATTCTTTAATTTTAGTGGCAACATCATTATAAAATAGATAGGAAACACTAGCCTCTCCATATAAACAACTACTATTTTTGAAATCAAATAATGAGTGATATTTTTTTAAATCCGTAATAAGCTTAGTTTTATAATACAATTTTTGAGCAAGAATTTCTTTATGAGAAAAATAATTTGGCTCTTTTACCAAACTCATAGAAATACTATGATGCTGATTTAAATAACTATATAATGAAGTAGTTCCTGCTTTTGGGGCTCCAACAATAAAAAAATTTACTTTCATAATTTATTTTTTAAGTTTTAAAATTTTTAAAGCATTGGAAATTCTGTCAAGATTTAAAGTAAATGCAAATATTAGTTTAAATGGGAAAATTATTGAAAAATATAAAACCTTAAAAGGAGGTAAAAAAAAGTTCATTTGACTGTAATTAAACTCTTTCATAATTGATTGTGAAAAAAATTGAGCTAAATAAATCTCTGCACTTGACAATCCGCCTTCTTGCCACTTATTAATTTTAGTTGAATCTATTCTTTTTTCTTTTGAGTCATTAATATTAGATGATCCAATATTTGCAACTTCTAACATTTCAGCTTGATAGTTTAATCCCAAAAAATCACATAACTCTTTACATTTTTTATCTGGTGAAAGCAAAAATTCTTCAAATTTTAAAATGAAAAAATCAGTCCTTTCTTTACAGCCTATTGTAATATCTAAAGAAGAATTCCAAACAATTGATGTTGTTATAGGATGATAATTCATATAAGATCTTAAACTCTCAAAGAAAGGAATTTTTCTAGCTCCTAAAAATTTACGTTTCCATTTATTTTTTTGAGACAATAATACATCTCGATTATCTCTTACCATATTAACAAATTTAGCATTTGAAAATGTCTTAGAAATTTGTTCCACATAATAAAGATTGTTGGGTGTGTGAAAGCATGCAATTGTTTTCTTTTTATTATTTAACTCAAACTCAATAAAAATTTTAAAAACATCTATAATGTTATAAGTTTTTTCAACTAAAATTTTATTGGAAAGATCTTTGTATTCCGAAGTATCCTTTTTACCAAATAATCCGTAATACTGACGTTTAAATAATTCTAATAATACGCTTTGTGCAGATGAACGGTCTATCTTATTTTTCTTGTATTTAGTATAAATTTGACTAAAAAAATGCAATTCATTAAAAGTATATACCGATTCATGTTTAGCAAGTATACGTGACATCATGGTAGTTCCACTTCTACTTGAACCAACAATAAAAATATATTTTAGAGTATTCATATTATTCTATCAAAGTTATACTGTAAGGCCGAATAACAAAGTTATTCTGTCCATTAGTTAATTTTTCTTTATAATATATTTTATTTTTTTCACTATTTAAATCATATAAATTGGGAGATCCACATATAGATATTTTAGATGAATTAGCAATTTCGAAATCAAAATTGTGTTCTTTATTTGACCAATTAATTAGACACTCATAAATTAGCTGATTATTTTTAAAAAATTTATAGTTAATAATTTTATTGTTTATTTTTTCTTTCATGACGCTTAAATCCTTGTCATTAAAAAATCTACTAACTATTTGTATTGGCACAAAAGTAGATTGTAAATAAGTCTTATTGTCTTTTTTTTGAAAAATAGACCCACCAAAATCTCTTCCAGCTAAATTATGAAAAGTAGTTAATTCAATTTCTTTATAAACTTCATTTGAAATAAGTTCAAGAAAAAAATTTGCAACAAACATACCTTGAAAATGTGTATTTCCTGTTTTTTTAGAATATTGCAAATTCCATTCTGTAATCCATATTGGTTTGTTGTTAAAAATTGAATTATAATTTGAAATCTCTTTGGGATAGTCAGCTTCAAAAAAAGACTTTGCTCTATCACTGTATATAGAAAATGATTCATCTTTATTCCCTTCATTTTTTTCTATAACCATTTGCCCATATTTGCCCTTACCCTTAATAACTTTTGCGTATGAATGAATTATAATTGCATCATAAAAATTTAATTCTGAAAGTTTTTTATTCCAAATAAAGTGTCTATGTTTTTTGTTTTTTACTAATGGAGCAGCAACAATTGCAGTTTTCATTTTTGGAAAAACATATTTAATAGAATTAGAGATCTCCTCACATTTTTTTATATAAATGTCTATAGTATATCCTTTATCAAAATAACTCTTATTAGACATTTCACTTCCCAACTCAACTCCAATTATATCAATATCATTTTCCTTAATTAACTTAATCATTTTAATAATATCTTCTTTTGATTCGGTAAGAACATTGGCAACAAGAACAGCAGAGGATTTACTATATTTTGCTAACTCAATAAAATTATTAATGTAATTTTCCTTATGTCCACTTTTTTTTGAATAGCTCAACAAACCCCTTGCTCTCTTAGGGAACTTGCCTAGTATAAGAGAATCAATTTCATTAATTTTCATCCCATACGCCGGACCATTTAAATGATAAAAATTTCCAACTGCCCCACCTGGAAATCTTAAAACATTAGGAGATATTTTATCAATATTTTTCTTAAATTCATTACTACTAATATTGAAATATGTAAATGTATTTGATGTAGCAAAGCCGTATATATTTTTATTAAAGGTTTGTTGAGGCTTTACATCATTAGGAACAAAAAAAAATATAGTAAATAAAACAAGCAATCTAATCATCTTATCAAACCTTTCTTTTTTAATTCTTGAACAGAATTATCATATAAATCTTTTTCGATATTTTGAGTTTTTACCCAGTTTACAAAACTTTTCAAACCATCATCAAATGAAATAAAGTTAGAACAATCAAAATCAGACTTTAATCTTGAAATGTCAGCAAAATTATGTCGAATATCTCCTATTCTATACCTTTTTGAAATATCAATGTTGACATCAGAATTAAAAATTTCTTTTAATTTTTTAGCAACCGATAAAACAGTATAGGCTTCACCAGAACCAACGTTATAAATATTAAATTTTAAATTATCAGAAATTAAAGCTGAATAAGTAATATCAACAACATTATCGATATACACTAAATCTCTTGTTTGCAATCCATCCTCGTAAACCTCAACATCATTATTATTTAGAATTCTAGTTGAAAAAATTGACAAAATACCTGTATAGGGATTAGAAAGTGACTGCCCAGGTCCATATACATTTTGATATCTTAGAATTATAGGTTGAATATTTAAATTATTACACACAAGCTGTAACATTCTTTCTTGATTATATTTTGTTAAGGAATAAATAGATGTAGGATTTAGATCTGAGTCTTCGTCTGTTGGGATAGGATTTAAATCTTTTAAAGAAATAGGGCATTTAAATTCAAAATTTGAATTATCTAAATCAACTATTTCTCTTTTTTTTGGATAAAAAATATCTTTGTTTTCATTTGTATATTTTCCCTCTCCATATACTGAACGTGATGATGAAAGTAAAATCTTTTTAACATTATTTTTTGAGTTTGACAATATGTCTAACATTAATGCTGTAGATCCAATATTAACATTAGTGTAGTTATGAATATCATACATGGACTGTCCTGTTCCTGTTTCAGAGGCTAAATGAATAATAGCGTCTTGATTGTTTATTGCCAATTCCAAGTCTTTTCTAGAACAAACATCTCCGACAATGAAATTAGAGATGTTTTTTAATGCCTCGTATTTCGATTTATTTGAATGAATCTTACTCGAAAGATTATCTAAAATCGTAACCTCATACCCATCATTTATAAATTTTTTTGAAAGCTCAAAACCAATAAAACCAGCACCTCCAGTAATTAAAATTTTTTTCATGATTTAATTTGAACACCCTTATTGGTAAATTTAATAAAGAAGTAATAAAAACCTGATATTATGTAAATAAAAAAGAACGGTCTTAGAAAAAGAGGTTCTGACATTACAGAAACAAAAACAATAAAATAAAATAGTAATCTATGATTATTAATGATTTTCTGTCTAAGAAACATAAATACAAATAGAATTGCTGTTGGGAAACCCATTGCAGCTAATAAAAAGGTTAATGAATTTGCACTACCGGCACTTGTCCCTGCCCCTTTTAATGAAACTCCTAATGTTTCATTAATTAACTCTAAACTTTCGCTATCTATATAAAATTCGTATCGTAGTTTCTGAAATTGATCTAAATCTAAACCTACTCCAGTAACTGGATTTGCTGCTGCTATAAAAATAGGCTGAGTAAAATCAAATAATCTTTTTTGAAAAGAAAAAATTCTATTTCCTCTAAATTTTTCCTCAATATTTATAGAAAAAACTAAATAAATTGGTACAAATGACAAAAAGATAATAGGAAGAAAAAGTTTATTTTCATTAAATCTTTGAATAAATAAGTAAATAAGCTGGCCTATCAAAATTATAATTCCTGTAGTAGAATATGTGCCTAAAATTACAAAGCCAATTAATATTAACCACCTATTTTGCTTTAACAAAAAAGCCTGAATAAAGAAAAATAAATTTAAATAAATCTGCAAAACTCCGGGCTCCCAAAATAAACCTTGATTTCTACAAAACTCAATTCCAAATAAATTCATTACAGATAAATTAATTTCTTCAGAAGCATAATAGAAAATATAATTATATGTCTTACATGAATAATATTCAGAACTTATTTCTATTAATTGATCGTTTATAAAAAAGTAAGCCAAAAAATTTAAAAATGAATGGAAGAAAATTAATTTTAAAACAAAGTTTAACCTTGAAATAAATATTTGATTAGATCTATTATTTTTAAAATGAACATAAAATAAAACAGATGTCATTATAACTGTTAAATAATAGAGATATTTGTCTACAGACTGCTCTGTTACTGCAAAAAAGAAATTAATTAAAAATAACAATAAAACAGATATTGTTGTGAAGACAATAGAGTTTAATAATTCCCTTTTCATATTTTGAAAGTTCAATGAAATAGAAAGAAATAATATAGTCAAAAACGAATAATACATTAGGTTTCTATTAAATACAAATAACAAACCACCTCCTGTAAAAACAAGTAGCAATACTAATAGATTATCTAAATTCTTAGCTCTTAAACTATAAAAATTCATAAATTATTCCAATTCATTTTTCTTCCAATTATCTCTTCCAGTTTTTTTATATCATCACTAAAATACTTATCATATATTATCTTTCTTTTTTTATCTGATATTAGATTATAATTAAATTCTTTTTTATTTAAATTTTTGATTCTGTTTCTTAAAATCTGACGACTCATTTGAGGTACAAAAAATTTCAAAACCTTTCTTAAGATATTATCTTTATTAATTAATGTTTGAATCAACTTATTTTTAGATTTTCCACTTTTATTACTATGAACATTAAAATCGAGATCTGTCAAGTCAATATTTAAAAAATCTGATAATTTGGTTTTTGTCTTGTTAATATTTTTAATTACTTCCTCATCAAAATTGATGATTAAGAAATCATTAATGTTATAGTATTTTAAATATGAATTTAGCATGTTAAAATACATTCCTTGTGAGATATATGAACATCTTAGTTCTGATAAAAAGTCATTATTTTTTTTAAATTTATCAATCCTTTTTGCTTCTAGATTAATTGCGTCAATAAAACTTTTTTCTTCATGACCATCTCTTACCGAATGATTGTAATGGGAATAAGCGCGATCAACAGGATCTCTAAGAATCACAACAAATTTCATTTTTGGACCAAGACAATTAAAAATTCTTTCGGCACATAAATTGCTATATAAATAAGTTGGAGTAAAATCAATAATTGCTTTTTCTCCACTAACATTTCCAAAATATGTTTGACTGTACCAATCAATTCCTTTAGAAAAATT
>CAZJXE010000017.1:0-12751 GCA_964549835.1 uncultured Weeksellaceae bacterium | reverse complement strand
AAAGATTTTCCTATTACAAACTCTACAATTTTAATTAAAGGGTCAAGGTCTCAAAAACTAGAAAATATCGTTGAATTGCTTTAGACTATTTTAAACTATCAACAATCATTTTTCGGAAAACAAAATAAAATACAGAAATTAAAAACGATAAAACAAAGCTTATAAAAAAGACCAAAAATGTAGAAAGCTTTGTGTCTTCTAAGGGTAATGTTGGCCTGTCAATTACCTGTATAATAGGAGTTTGATTTAAAAGAGTAAGTTTTGAAATCTCAATATTCTTAATAAGCTCTAAATACATTGTGCTTAATACCTCAACACTTCGCATTAATTGTAATTCTTTTAATCTCCCAGATGCCTTAATGATTCTTTGATTAATATCCTTAACTCTAGCAAACTCTTCCTCTGCTTTTTCTAATTCGTTAAAAACTGAATCTGCACGATTTTGAAGAAAATCAATAGTATTAGTTGATTGTTTAGTCTGATATTCAATATACATACTACTCATTTCATCAATCAGATTTTCAGAAAAAAGTTTAGCAAATTTTTCTTCTTTAGATTTAAATGATAGGTATATAATATCTGTTTCATCATTTTTAATTTCAACTGAAATATCATCCTCAATAATTTTTTCCCAAATCATTGTAATGATACTATCATGCTTTATATCAATCTGATTTTTAAATGTAATTCCTTCTAGATCCTTATTATTTTTCCAATCTGAATCTAAATTATACATTGAAATGTAATTTTGTATAAAAAGGTTTTTATTATTTGACCGTAATAATGTCTTAGAAATTACCCCTCTTGATTTGAGCAATTCCATGATATTTGCTTGACTAAAAGTTGAGTTTGAAGAAGAAAAAAAATCAAAGCCAAACTGACTTGCTAATCCTGAAACTGAAGAAAGTGGGGTTGACTTTTGTTTATCCTCAACCACAAAACTTAATTCAGCTTTATATCTTGAGTCTTGAAAGAAATTTATTAAAACAGCAGTTAAAGAAAATAAAAAAACAAATAAGCCTATTTTAAAGGATCTTGAAATTAATTCTTGTTTAATTTCTTTTAAAGTAATAATAATATCACGTATTTCTATTTCCTTGTTTTCAGGCATACATTATTTTATTGAGCTTGTACTCTATCAACTAAAACCCATAAAGTTAAAACAGCAGAAATCTTAAGCATAGCATTCTCTATTTGCTCATTCCAATCAATATTACTTTTATTTTTTCTTTTTGTCTTTTTATTTTTGCTTGTTACTCTGATTGTAGATCCTTTTGTAACTTTTGGTGAAACCTTAAATAAAACAAAATTCTTTGATTTTTTTGCTATTCCATTCGGATAAACAACAACAGTATTAGCTCTGTCATTAGATTTGCTAAAGCCTCCTGCAAAATTTTTAACGTAAAAGTTTGCTCTCTTACTATTAAAATAAGGGGCACTTATTGAATTTCCCTCAAGATTCATAAGCTCTCCAGTTATATGTACTACATCCATAGTTTTTGGAACAACAATACTATCACCTTCGTGAAGAACAAGATTATGTTTGGATATATTTGATTTTAAAGCTTTATTAAGATCTAAATAAACCATTTCTGTATTAAACTGTTGAGTGAGATTTTGAAAATCTTGGTTAAACAAATTATCATTACTTTCTTCTAACTCTTTTGTATAAATTGAGGCTGCTTGAGGATCATTTAGAATAGATTTTTTAAGCTCATCTGAGATATTCATTTCTTTAAAATCATTAGCTTCATCAATATTTTTCTCAAACCTTCTATACATTTTCACACCATCAAGATATGCATAATCTGTTAGTCCTCCAGCTCTAGAAATTAGAGATGAAATTTTTTCATTTTTTCTTAGAATTGAATAAGTTCCGGGATACTTTACTTCACCAAGAATTTTAACATTAACGGCAGGTTCAAATTCAGGATTTGTTCTGACAAAAATTTGATCATAAGGTTTTAACTCAAATTCTTCAGCTTCTTGACTAAGTACTAAATCATTTCCAATCATAACATTTCTAACTATAGCTCTTCTTGGTTTTAATTTATTAGTATTAATATCATATTCCATAATTCTTGATACCTCAACCCTACTTCCTTCAGCCTGTTGCGTTAAGCCACCTGCAAGAAAAAGAGCAGATTGCAAACTCATACCATCACCATAATTAAAACTTCCAGGAGCCCTAACAGCTCCATCAACAGAAATACTAAAACTATCATCAAAATCATCAATTGATAAGACATGAACAATATCATACTCCTGAATTGTAATATTATCAATATTACTCGGGTCTTCTAAAATATTTTCCAGATTTATAGAAATATGTGATTTAGTTCTATCTTCGTTTAGACGAATTACATAAACTTTATCTAAAAATGTCTTTTGAGATATACATTTTGCCCTATTAAGTAATGCTAGTAACTTTTCATCTTTTTTATATTCATATTCTCCAGCAACACCAATGTTACCTTTAACTGTTACTACATTAGAAAGCTTATTTGAAATCAGATTAACAATTAACTCATCACCTCCCATAATTAATTCTGAACTAAAATCATTTGATTGTACGTCATATACCTTCATGTCATTATAATCTAATCTTTTTAGAGTAACAATATCTCTAAATGCTTTGGAAGAAAAACCACCAGCATATTTAATTAAATCATTGACAGACTCACCTTTTTTTGCCTCATATGTATACGGCCTTTGAACTGCTCCGGAAACTTCAACAGTCCTTTTAGCAGGGGGAACAAATAAGTAGTCCCCATCTTGCAAATAAATATCATGAGAATTAACCGGATCAAAAAGAAATTTATAAACATCAAGAGAATCAACAGTTTTTCCATCTCTCTTAATATATATATTTCTCACTGATCCCAGTTGTGTAGGCCCATTAGCTGAGATTAATGCATTAAATGCAGTGTTGATTGAAGGAATCACGTATGAACCAGGATTATAAACCTCACCTACTATATTTATAGTAATAACTTTTGAATATGATAAAGAAACATCAATTTCAGAATTCTGCATATCAAAAAGAGTACTAAATTTATTCTTCAAAAGAGATTTCATATTTTTAAATGTTAATCCTTTAACATAAATCCTTCCATATGAACTTGGAGAAATATAACCTCTTGAATCAACTTCTAATGTTTCAGAAAATTCATTGAATCCCCATATCGAAATACTAATTTCATCTCCTGGCCCTAGCTTATAATTTTCAGGAGCTTTAGCATCCAGTGCTTTTTGATAAAAATTAAGCTTATTATTTCTAAAAATATCCTGACCAAAAATTTTAGCTCTTGGATAAATTGTTGAATCAACTGACAATGTATCATCAAAAAACAAATTAAACTTATCAATATTTGTTAATGAATCAGAAATTTGCTGGTTTACTTTTGCATATTTACCCCTACTATATTTGTAATCCATTGCTTCATTAATTTCTTCATCACTAAAACCCATTTGTTTTAAAACTAACTTACTAGGGATATCGCTAGGCTTTAAATCATTTGCCTGTTGGTTTGATGGCAAGAAATTCAAATAGGTAGATTTGTTTTTTAATTTATCAAAACTCTGTGCTTTTGTAAATGAAAAACTGACTAATAAAAACAGGTAAACTAAAAAAAACTTTTTCATAATATTTTATTTTAAGACAGATCTGGAAATTACTATTCTCTGAATTTCGGATGTTCCTTCATAGATTTGAGTGATTTTGGCATCTCGCATTAACCTCTCAACATGATACTCTTTTACAAAGCCATATCCGCCATGAATCTGTACAGCTTCAGTAGCAGTTTTCATTGCAGTTTCTGATGCGTAAACTTTAGCCATAGCACTTTCTTTATCATAATTCATTCCATTATCTTTTAGCCATGCAGCCTTCAAACATAACAGTCGTGCTGCTTCAATTTCAGTTGCCATATCAGCAAGTTTAAATGCAATGGCTTGGTGGTTAGAAATTTCTTTTCCAAAGGCTTTTCTTTCTTTTGAATATTTTAAAGATAACTCATATGCACCTGAAGCAATTCCTAAAGCTTGGGCTGCAATTCCAATCCTTCCACCAGATAAAGTTTTCATTGCAAAAGAAAACCCAAAACCATTTTCACCAATTCTATTTTCTTTAGGAACCTTTACGTCTGTAAACATAATAGAATGAGTATCAGAACCTCTAATCCCAAGTTTATCTTCTTTTTTACCAACAATCACACCATCTGTTTCTTTTTCAACTATAAATGCATTAATTCCTTTATGACCCAAAGCATGATCAGTTTGGGCAATGACTAAGTACACTGAAGCAGAATTCCCGTTTGTAATCCAATTTTTTGTTCCATTCAAAATATAATGATCGCCATTGTCAATAGCTGTAGTTCTTTGAGAGGTAGCATCACTTCCTGCTTCTGGTTCAGACAAACAAAAAGCACCTATTATTTCACCTGTTGCCAATCTCCTTAAATATTTATCTTTTTGCTCTTGTGATCCATATGTTTCTAGACCCCAACAAACTAAAGAGTTATTTACTGACATTATTACAGAAGAAGAAGCATCAACCTTAGATATTTCTTCCATTGCAAGAACATAAGAAATAGTATCCATTCCTCCTCCTCCATATTCTGGACTAACCATCATTCCCATAAATCCAAGTTCAGCCATCTTTTTAACTTGATCAGTTGGAAACTCTTGCTTTTCATCCCTTTCAATCACACCAGAAAGCAATTCATTTTGAGCAAAATCCCTTGCAGCATCTCTTATCATTAAATGTTCTTCTGTTAAATCAAAATTCATTCTTTTATATTTTAAATCTGTCTAACAAAAATACACTTTTTCAACTATCTTTGAATCTAGATGATGAACATTAATCGCCTCACTATTATTGGAGTTATGTCAGGTACTTCTCTAGATGGTCTTGATATAGTTAAATGTCATTTTATTAAAAGTAAAAATTGGGATTACACAATAGAAAAAGGAATTACTATTAAGTATTCAGATTTTTGGAAAAAAACACTTAGCAACCTACATCTTAAAGGGGAAAAAGAGATAAACAAAATTAATATAGAATATGGAAATTTTATTGGAAATGAAATAAATAAATTCATTTCAAATAATAACTCAAAAATTGATCTAATAGCTTCACATGGTCATACTATATTTCATGAACCTGAAAAAAAATTGACTTTACAAATTGGAGATGGACAGACTATTTCAAATATTTCTAAATGTACCACCGTTTCTAATTTTAGAGCATTAGATGTAAGCTTAAATGGTCAAGGGGCACCACTTGTTCCTATTGGAGATTTACATTTATTTTCAAAATATAAATATTGTCTTAACATTGGGGGCTTTGCAAATATTTCAATCAAAAAAAACAATAGCATAATAGCTTATGATATTTGTCCAGCAAATATTATTTTAAATCATATTTCAAATAAAATAGATCTTGATTTTGATACTGATGGTAAAATAAGTGCATCAGGTAAAATAGACAGCCAATTTTTAAAAAAATTAAATCAAATATCATTTTATAAAAAAACTCACCCAAAATCATTATCAAGAGAATGGTTAGAAAAAAATATACTATCACTGGATGAAATAAATAATAAAAAACCTAATAATTTACTAGCTACTTTTTGCGAACATATTGGATATCAAATAGGAAATGAACTTAAAGAAAAATCTGTTTATGTTACGGGTGGAGGGGCTCATAATAAATTTTTAATTAGTCGAATAAAGAATTATTCTAAATCAAAAATTATTATCCCTGACAAATTTAATATTGATTATAAAGAAGCTATGATATTTGGTTTTTTAGGTATTCTAAAAATAAGAAACGAAAATAACTGCTTAAAAGACGTAACTGGTGCCGTAAAAGACAGTTGTGGAGGTGTAGTACATAATCCTCAATTATAAAGTAATGCTATATTTGTAAAACATTTAAAATCTAATAATATATGCAGCAATTAATGCAAGAATTTGAAGATAAGAAGCCCGAAATAGTTTTTGAATGGCAAGATTCACATACAACAGCAAAAGGATGGATTGTTATAAATTCTTTAAGAGGTGGTGCTGCTGCAGGAGGAACAAGAATGAGAGTAGGAGTTACAAAAAATGAGGTTTTATCTCTTGCTAAAACAATGGAAATAAAGTTTGCAGTTGCTGGTCCAGATATTGGTGGGGGGAAATCTGGAATTGATTTTGACCCAAGAGATCCAAGAAAGGAAGAAGTCTTAAAAAGATGGTTTAAAGCTGCAAAACCA
This sequence comes from uncultured Weeksellaceae bacterium, assembly GCA_964549835.1. Classification (GTDB taxonomy): domain Bacteria; phylum Bacteroidota; class Bacteroidia; order Flavobacteriales; family BACL11. The sequence continues at coordinate 6,491 of CAZJXE010000017.1, read as the reverse complement.
ATTTTAAAATCTTATTATGGTACTGGCGGCGATATGAACGTTGATGAAGTGGAGGAAGTTATACCTTTTTGTAAAAATGAAGGGATTCTTTTTCCACTTGAAGGAATAGTAAATGGACATTTCAAGCTTAGTGGAGAAGAAAAAAATAAAATTATTAATCAACTATCAACTGGTGTTCCACTAAATGTTACTTCATCAAAATTACTTCCAAATGGATCCAAAAAATATTCAGTTGGGGACCTAATTACGGGATATGGAGTATGTGAATCTGTAGTTCATTTTTACAAAATATATGGTGGGGAATTAAAAAATAAAAGAGTTATTATTCAAGGTTGGGGCAATGTTGCAGCAACTGCTGCATACTACTTAGCCCAAGAGGGAGCAATTGTAGTAGGAATTATTGATAAAAATGGAGGTTTAATTAATAAAAATGGATTTTCTTTTGAAAAAATAAGCCAACTTTTAGAAAATAGATCTGAAAATTATTTAGAAGATCAAGAAATTAAATCTTTTGAAGAAATCAATAATAATATTTGGAAAGTAGGAGCTGAAATCTTTATCCCTGCAGCTGCATCAAGATTAATTACAAATCAAAATCTTGAAGATATGATAAAAAATAATTTAGAAGTAATCTCATGTGGAGCTAATGTTCCATTTGCAGATAAAGAAATATTTTTTGGTCCAATTGCAAAAAAAGCGGATGAACAAGTTAGTCTAATACCTGACTTTATTTCAAATTGCGGAATGGCAAGAACATTTTCTTATTTAATGGAAAAAAATATTGAAATGAATGATTTTGCTATATTTGAAGCAGTATCAAAAACAATTTTTGATGCACTGAAAGATACATTTAATAAAAATAGTAGTAAAAAAAATATTGCAAAAACAGCATTTGAAATTGCATTAAAAAAACTAACATAATAATGGATCTAGAAATTTTATCAACCAATTTTTTTGGCAATACTTTAAAGGAATATTTATTTTTTGTTGCTATAATTTTAATAGGATTAATTTTTAAAAAACTATTATCTAAATACTTAAGTAATCTTCTTTACAAAATCATTGGAGAAAAAGATAGTAATGTTGGAATTGACAAATTTGATGAATTACTTACTAAACCAATTGGCTTTTTTATTATGTTATGTGTATTTTATTTTGGGGCCAATTATCTTGAATATCCTTCTTTCATCGATGATAATTTTCAAAATATTTTTTCTAAGCTTTTCTCTTTAGTTTTTATCTATGCAATCTTTAAAATTTTCTTAAGAGTCATTGACTTTATTGGATTAATCTTAAAACAAAGAGCTGCTCAGACAGAAAACAAAATGGATGATCAGTTAATTCCTTTTGCAACTGAAATTGGAAGAATTCTTGTTGTTATATTTGCTCTTTTCTTTGTTCTTGGAAATGTATTTGGAATAAATATAACTGCTCTTGCTACAGGGCTAGGAATTGGTGGAATTGCAATAGCAATGGCCTCTAAAGAAAGCCTAGAAAATTTACTTGGATCATTCACGATATTTTTTGATAGACCTTTTACTGTTGGTGATGTAGTAAAAGCTGGAAGTGTTACTGGAGTAGTAGAAAAAGTTGGCTTTAGAAGTACAAGAATTAAAACTTTTGACAAAAGCATTGTAACTGTTCCCAATAAAAAAATGATTGATGCAGAGCTTGATAATTTGGGATTACGTCCAGTAAGAAGAGTGAAGTTCCATATTGGATTAACTTATTCAACAACAACTGAGCAGATAAAAAATATAGTTACTGATATTCAAGAAATGATTAATAATCATGAAAAAACAAATCAAGAAGGAAAAGTGAGGTTTCAAGAATTTGGAGCAAGCTCTCTAGATATTCTAATTTTATATTACGTTAATAGTCCAAAATGGGAAGATTTAATTGATGTTAAAGAAGACATAAATTATAAAATTATGGATATAGTAAAAAAACATAATAGTGATTTTGCTTTCCCTTCTACATCAGTATATTTGCACCAAAATAATTAAAATCAAATAAACATGATTATTACACTTATGATTGTAGTCTTTGTTTTAGGCTACGCAGCTATTGCATTAGAACACCCGATAAAAGTAGATAAAGCTGCATCCGCATTAATTATTGGTGGTCTTGGATGGGGCCTTTTTGCTTTCTCTGGAGTTGACCCTCATACTCTAACTCATGAAATACAACATCATATTGTTGATATTGCCGAAATTTTATTCTTTTTATTAGGAGCAATGACAATAGTAGAATTGGTTGATGCTCATCAAGGATTTTCTATTATTACTGATAAAATAACAACCAACAAAAAAGTATATTTGATATGGATATTGAGTATAATAACATTTTTCTTCTCAGCTGTTTTAGATAATTTAACTACAGCAATTGTTATGGCAGCTTTACTTCCAAAACTTATTAAAGATAAAGAAGACCTATGGTTGTTTGCTGGAGTTTTAATTTTAGCTGCAAATGCTGGTGGAGCTTGGTCTCCAATTGGAGATGTAACGACTATTATGCTTTGGATTGGTGGTCAAGTTAGTGCGGCCAATATTATAACAGCAGTAATAGTTCCATCAATGGTATGTGCTGTTGTTCCACTTATTTATCTATCTTTTAAATTAAAAGGAGATGTTGAAAGGCCAAAGGATACCATACTTGAAGAACACAAGAAAAATCCAACTACCCCATTTGAAAGAAACTTAATTTTTTATTTAGGAGTTTGTGGCTTACTATTTGTTCCGGTTTTCAAAACGATAACACATCTACCTCCTTACGTTGGAATGATTCTATCTCTTGGTGTTTTATGGCTAGTTACTGAAATTATTCATAGAAGTAAAAATTATGAGGTAAAGTCTCAACTTTCTGTAATCGGTGTTTTAAGAAAAGTAGATACCCCAACAATTTTCTTTTTCCTAGGAATTTTACTTGCTGTAGCTTCATTACAATCTGCAGGTCAATTAGATATAGTTGCTTCATATTTAGATACAACTTTCAATGGCCAAACAGCAGAAGGAGTATATATAATAAATGTAATTATTGGATTGCTTTCGGCAATTGTTGATAACGTTCCGCTTGTAGCTGGAGCAATGGGAATGTATCCAGTAACAGAAACAGGAATGTATGCTGTTGATGGCATGTTTTGGGAATTTCTAGCATATTGCGCCGGTACGGGTGGGTCTGTTTTAATAATTGGATCTGCTGCTGGTGTTGCTGTAATGGGAATTTTAAAAATTGATTTTATTTGGTATATGAAAAACATTTCAATACTAGCACTAATTGGCTATGTTTCTGGAGCAATCACTTATATATTAATGCAATAAATAAAAAATATATTTCGTTTTACTAATAAAAACATTCTTTATGCTTTTACAAACACAATTAAGTTCCGATAGTATAAATAACCCTATTGTTGAAGAAAAGACACTTTCAATAATTGAGCTTATAAGTGCAGGTGGAATTGGGGGTAATATAATTATGGGAACATTAGGCGTTCTCTCAATTTATGCCATTTATATCTTAATTGAAAGATATTCAACTATTAAAAAAGCTAGTATTGAAGATGAAAGTTTTTTAAAAAGTATAAGAAATTTTGTTGAACATAAAGATATTCAAGCTGCTAAAACCCTTTGTAAAAACACTGACAATCCTGTTTCTAGAATGATAGAAAAAGGTATTGATAGAATTGATAAACCAATGACAGATATTTCTGCAGCAATAGAGAATCAAGGAAAACTTGAAGTATACAAAATGGAAAGTAATTTAGCCAACTTAGCTACTATCGCTGGGGCAGCTCCAATGATTGGTTTTCTTGGAACTGTAATTGGAATGATTGTAGCTTTTCATGAAATGGCTAGTGCTGGAGGAAATATCGATGTTGAAATGCTATCAAAAGGAATTTATACTGCAATGGTTACAACAGTGGGAGGCTTGATAGTTGGGATAATAGCATATATAGCATACAATTACTTAGTAAGTAAAATTGATAAGGTAATTTTTCAACTTGAAGCAAGAACAACTGAATTTCTAGATTTATTACATCATAATGAATAATGGCGCTTAAGAGCAGAAATAAAGTTAGTCCAAACTTTAATATGTCTTCAATGACAGATATTGTTTTTCTGTTACTTATATTTTTTATGCTAACCTCTACCCTTGTTAGTCCAAATGCCTTAAAACTTCTTCTTCCAAATAGTAAAGCTAAAACACTTGAAAAACAAACAATTTCTGTTTCAATAAATAAAGAATTAGATTTTTATATAAATGAAAATATCGTTATTGAATCTAATTTAGAAAATGAACTAAAACAAATTCTATCAGCTCAAGATGAGCCAGCAATAATTTTGCATGCCGACAAAACAGTTGACATTGAACATGTAGTTAAGGTTATGGATATAGCCTATAGAAATAAATATAAAATTGTTCTTGCCACAAAACCCAATTAAAGATGACATCATCTGAAAATAAAAATAAAAGAAATGGAATAGTTGGAACAATTTTATTTCATGCTCTTTTACTTTTATCATTTCTTTTCATGGGATTAACATATAAAATTCCTCCTCCACCTGAAGAAGGAATTTCTATAAATTTTGGATTTGAGGAGCAAGGTTCAGAACAGATTCAGCCAGAGGATAATTCATTAGAATCAAATCCTGTAATCGAAGAAGTAATTCAAGAGTCTATTGAAATAGAACAAGAAATAATCACCCAAGAAACTATAGAAACCGAAATAATAGAAGTTCCTAAAGAAATAAAAAAAGAAATTCCAAAAGAAAAAGAACCAGAAGAAAAACAAGAAGAGGTAATAATAGAAAAAGTTGAACCTGTTGTAAATAAAAAAGCTCTATATACTGGAACTAAAAAAAAAGAAAAACAATCTGATGGAAATAAAAATAAAAATGGAAATCAAGGATCGGTTGAAGGAGATATAAACTCAAACAAGTATGAAGGAGGAGGTATTGGAGTTGATGGAGAAGCATATCAATTGCTTGGGAGAAGTGTTTCATATAAAGCAAAACCTATCTACAAAGTACAACTAGAGGGAAAAGTTGTTGTTGATATAACTGTTGATCAACTTGGAAATGTAATTAATGCAATTGCTGGAGTTAAAGGATCAACCACTTTAAATAGTCAGCTACTTAAAAGAGCAAAAGAAGCAGCATTAAAAACAAAATTTAGTGCAAAAGAATCTGCACCATCAAGACAGCAAGGGAAAATAATTTACAACTTCCAGCTGAATTAATGAATTATAAAGATACACTCAAATATCTTTTCTCTCAGTTACCAATGTACCAAAGAACGGGAGCTGCTGCTTACAAAAAAGATATTGGCAATATTATAGAAGCCTGTAATTTTTTAGATAATCCTCACAAAAAATTTAAAAGTATTCATATAGCTGGCACAAATGGGAAAGGCTCAACAGCTCACCTAATTTCTTCAATTTTACAAGAGGCTGGTTTTAAAACTGGACTTTACACATCTCCACATCTGAAAGATTTTAGAGAACGAATTAAAATAAATGGGGTGAAAATTAGCGAAAATGACGTTATTTCATTTGTAACTACAAATAAGAAAAATTTTGAAAAAATTAATATGTCATTTTTTGAATATACAGTTGCATTGGCTTTTGATCATTTTGCAAAAGAAAAAGTTGATATAGCTATAATAGAAACTGGCTTAGGGGGGAGATTAGATAGTACGAATATTATATCTCCTGAAATTTCAGTTATTACAAATATCGGATATGATCATATGAATCTTCTAGGTAATACATTAGAACAAATTGCTATTGAAAAAGCAGGCATAGTAAAAGAAAAAACTCCAGTTTTAATTGGTCGAAAACAAATAGAAACAGAAACTGTTTTCGAAGAAAAAGCATCTCAAAAAAATACAAGTGTTTTCTATGCTAAACAAAATGAAGTAAAATTTAATGTACCTAATTATCAGAAAGAAAATATTAACACCTCTATTTCAGCAATTAAAATTTTAGATTGGAAAATAAGTAATCAAGAAATAAATGATGGCATTAAAAATGTTAATCAAAATACTGGCTTAAGAGGAAGGTGGGAAACATTATCAAAAAATCCTAAAATTATTTGCGATACGGGTCACAACGTTGATGGAATATCAAATATTATTAATCAACTAAAACAAATAAAGTTTAATAAACTGCACATAGTATTTGGTACAGTAAATGATAAAAAAATTAATGACATATTAAATTTACTACCTAAAGATGCAAAATATTATTTCTGTAAAGCAAAAATTGATCGAGCTCTTAATGCAGATAAACTCAAATCAATTGCTAATGAATATAAGCTGATAGGAGAATCTTTTGAGAGTGTGGAAAAAGCATTACTAAACGCAAAAAACAACGCAAAAAAAGAAGATTTAATCTTTATTGGAGGTAGTACTTTTGTAGTAGCAGAAGTAATATAATTAGTATTACATTTTAGTTAATTATTGAAGAAATCATATATATTTGCAGTCTATTT